>JAYQWI020000716.1:0-8422 GCA_035871815.2 Candidatus Parabeggiatoa communis | reverse complement strand
TTTTTCAAAGAAGTTATCACAATACGCATTGCAATAAACCAACCGCTGTCGCTGCCCCACCAACAGAACTGATGAAATTCACTAAATCATTGTTTATCCCTGAAAAACCTTGAGCAAGTAACGTTTTTTTACCGCAGGTGTGTCGAGGATGACGTTCTGTTTCTGTGGCGCAATGCGGACATTCATAAACCGCTTGTACTGTGGCACCTAATAGTGAGTCGATCAGGGAACCGGTGAAGCCAGCTAATGTAACGATTGCTATACAAGTGTTGAAATTAAGTTGTGGAGTCGTCAGTAGGGCCGTGAAACTGGCTATCAATAGCGCACCGGCTAGGGTGGCTAAAGTGCCTAAGGGAGTGATGGCACCAGAAGTGCCGCGTTCCATAATTTGACCGGTGGTGATTAAGCGTGGCAGACTTTTACTTAATACGCCTAATTCGGTTGCCCAGGTGTCGGCATTAACGGTTGCCATTGCGCCAGCATAGGCTATCCAAGGCCAAAGTAAATCGGGGTAAACAAGGTGGGCAATCACCAGTAGTGCCCCCAAACCGCCATTCGCAAAGACTTGTGTCCAGTCGCGTTGCGAACCTTTAGCGAATTTTTCGATTAAGTGGGTTTTACGACGAGTAAAGGTATGAGACAGGGCGCTTGAGGAGAGAAAGAAGGTGAGTAAGAGTATCGCCCATGATAGGCCGCCTAAACCAAAAATCAGACTACCAATGAGTGTTGCAGCCCACGCGCCACTGAGCGATAAAGCCTTGATACGCCATGCTAGATAGCCCATCAAAGCTGCGAGCAAGAGGCCGATGATAAACGGTAGGATTGACATTCAATATTGTGCCGCTCGTTAAGCCCAAGGAATCAGGCATTTTGTTTTCTGAGTATAGGCCGACCATTCGTCTTGAAATTGTTGCTGCAACATTTTTTCTTCTCGGCTAATACGTTCAAATAGGCCGGCTGTGGAAAGAAAGGCTAATAGTAATCCCAAACTGGATAAAAATACTAATGGAATACCAATAAAGATGAGAATGCTGCCAAAATCACGCGGATGGCGAACAAGTTTAAAGGGGCCATCAGTCACTAATTTGTATTGGTTGGTTTGGACTTGAATAGTCAGATGTTGACACAGATGAACGGCAGCCCATGTACTGAAGAATACGCCTAGCGTTACCATAAAAAGTCCAAAGTAACGCAAACCCTCGCTATCTGATAACCGCATCCATTCATGTCTATCAGAAAAGGGAGAAATCATTATAAATAATAATATACCCATTATGCCTATAAAAATGACTAGCCTATTATGCTCATCAATCGGTTCAGCCGGCAATCGGCTGCGCGTCCAAGCCAGGGGTACAAATAATATGATGATCAGAAATTGAACGAGTAATAATAATAGTAGACCAGTACGGGCAGGATGTGCTAATAAACCGTTAATATCATCAAATCCCCAACTCATTAAAATGACACCAAAAATCAGACTTGCCGCGCCAAAAAGCACTATTTTTATTTTGAGGGCATAAGACATTTTTTTTTCAAGCCTTTTTTGGGATTCGTTTATTAAAGAATGGAATAGGGGAAAATCAATGAAAAATCCCCTCCTTTTAGAGAGGGGAAATAGAGGGGAAACGAATAATTTTAATTTAATTTTTAGAGTTCGTTGGCATGTTTTGACAGGTAGGAGGCCACGCCGTCTGGCGTGTCTTTCATACCGGCCGAGCCTTTCTCCCAACCAGCGGGGCAAACTTCGCCATGTGTTTCATTGAATTGTAAGGCATCAACCATGCGAATCATATCGTCAATGTTGCGTCCCAGTGGTAAATCATTGACGACTTGATGACGGACAACACCTTCTATATCAATAAGGAATGAGCCACGGAAAGCGACTGCACCATTAGGGGTTTCGACATCATAAGCTTTGGCGATGGCATGAGTTAAATCCGCTACCAATGTATAACCCACCGCACCAATACCGCCTTTGTCAACGGGCGTATTGCGCCATGCGTTATGTACAAACTGGGAGTCAACTGAAACACCGACAACTTCAACATTGCGTTCTTTAAAGGCCGCAAGGCGTTTATCAAACGCGAGCAATTCTGTTGGACACACAAAGGTGAAATCCAATGGATAGAAAAACACGACAGCATATTTGCCTTTAACGGCCTCTTTGAAATTATAACCATCAACAATTTCGCCGTTACCTAATACGGCAGCAGCAGTAAAATCAGGAGCAGCACGTCCAACTAATACACCCATTCTTAATATCCTCTTTTAGTAAGTGAAATGTGAGATGACAATAAAGCTGTTCTATTTACGTTAGTTTGAAAGCGTTTGTTAATACCCGCGATGTTTTATATATGTGCTACTGGCGTAAATGCAAGTGATAATTTATTATTGGACATTGTGAATAATTAATTTATAATTTTTTTAAAATATAAGCGATATACAGAACGGACTTAAAAAGTGTTTAACATTTCACGCGCAAAAACTTTTGCATAAAAGGGATTGTTTTTTTATTTCAATGAGTTTTTTTATTGACTTTCAATCTTCTCGCTTTTCAACAATCCCTTTAATCCTAAAAGAAGTTGTACTTTTAGTTTGCCTTACGAGGAACTTGCAAAACTCCGATGCTCAAGCATAAATCAATAAGTTACGAATATCTAATGGCATGTAAGTTATTGATTTCTCGTTTATGCCCAAGAGTTTTGCAAGAGGCTCTTACTACAAACCTTAAAGAAGCAAGGCTATAAATTGCCTACTACAAACCTTGCTATTTGCTTTTGGCGAAGAGAGTAATAATATAATATAATTTCAATTATGTTTTATTTATACATCAATCTGAAATAAGTTGTGGTAAAAGGCTAGTACGTTGTCAGCGGGCTGAAGTCGGGTGCGCTGGATTTCAAAGGCCTCTCCCCCTACATATAACCGACAAAATTGACAAGGTACTCGTTCAGATTGATTAATGACTAATTACCAATTATTTATTTAAGCTAAGAGGCATTTTATAATGAATGAAAAGTATCATAGCGCGATTCGCGTGATTCACTGGTTAATGTTTGTTTTGTTTGCCATCATTTTTGTTTTAGGTGTCGTGATGATAGAGTTTAAAGAGGCGGAACCGTGGTTGATGTACAATTTCCATAAGGCAACGGGGGTTTTGGTATTTATGCTCGTTTTGATGCGTCTCGTCGCTCGCCTCCTGACACAACAACCTGGGCCACCTGCCGATATTACACCACTGATTCATCGCATCTCTCAAGGAGTGGTGCATTTGCTTTATTTGTTGATGATTCTCGTACCTATCAGTGGTTATGCCTTGTCAAATGTACATGGGCATGACGTTTATTTTTATGGTATACCCCTACCCCAAATTTTTCCCACTGCTCCTGAATGGGAAGGATTAACCAGTTCACTTCATTATTACATGACTTATACCTTTTTAGGTGTGTTCTTGCTGCACCTGCTTGGCGTGATTAAGCATCATGTAGAAGGCGTTGAAATATTGCGTCGAATTACTTAGCAATCTGTAGGGTTCCTTGGAAACCCCTCATCGAATTGAAATAATAGATAGTGTGTCAGGTTTCGTAGAGACGCACTGCCGTGCGTCTCCTGCCGTGCGTCGAAAGTGAGGCAGAGACGCGAAGCATCGCGTCTCTACAATTCTATTGTGTCAGGTTTCGTAGAGACGCACTGCCGTGCGTCTCCTGCCGTGCGTCTCCTGCCGTGCGTCGAAAGCGAGGCAGAGACGGGAGGCAGAGACGCGAGGCATCGCGTCTCTACAATTCCTATCATTTAACCTGTTTAAAGAAATTCAATTAAGGAAAATTAATAATGCTTCACCAAAAAACTTTGAGTTTAATCGCCTTACTGGGGAGTTTAATCGCAACCCCTCAAGTTTCCGCTGAGATGAGCGGTACGTCAAATGTCCAAGACACAAACCCAGTGTTCGCAGGTAATGTTCTTCAAGTTCGTGGCTGGTATGAGCATTACGGTAATGGTCAAATTGTTCTCTATCCTGCAGTTACCCCTAATCCTAATGGGATGAGCAGTGATAATTCAAGTGTGCCAAGTATGGACAATATGCCAAGTATGGCGGATATAGCGAGCATGGCGGATATGCCGAGTATGATGGGTATGGAAACGATACCTGATGTACATGAAGGCCAAAAAATACCTAAAGTTTATCGGATGACTTATGGTCAATTTTGGATTGATAAGAAAGGCAATTTGGTACTGCAACCTATCAAGCGCATGTCCAATATGGGGGGGAGCGATGGTATGAGTGGGGTCGCGACTGATTTTGAGAGCAAACAATAATCTATATCAATGTTCAATGAACAATTATCAATGTTCAATGATCACATCTGTTCTCAAAAGAGTGATCTATCTTGATATTTCGTTTTGTTTCAGGCCAAACGATTATCGAAAAAACGCTATTTTCATAAATAAATTTATCAATACCGGTTGAAAATGCCTTTAATATCGTAAACGATTTACAATTTATGACTGATTTTTTGTAGGCCTGTATTTTGTAACGAATGGACTTGTGATAAAAAATGGAATGAGTAGGGAACTGAAATGGCTGGCTTCTCGCTTGAACATAGATCGGCGCGGTTTTTTAAAGACAACAGCAATCGCCCTTGCTGGCAATGGATTAGTGAATCAAAATCATGATGTTAAAGCGGATGCGATTGAACCCTCTTCTCTGCGTGACGATGAATTAACTCACGTTGTGACCAGTTGTGCTCATAATTGTGGTTCACGGCATGTCTTAGTTGCCCATAAAAAAGGGGATGTGATTGTCCGTTTATCGACCGATAATGGAGCCTATCAGGGTGATGCTTTGGGCACAGATACGGAAGAACTCCCACAATTACGTGCCTGTTTACGCGGACGCGCCTATCGAAAGCGATTATATTCGCCTGAGCGTTTACTTTATCCCATGATGCGGGTAGGTGCTCGTGGTGAAGGCCAGTTTAAACGGGCCTCGTGGGATGAAGCATTGGGCTTTATTGCTGACAAAATGCAGTTTCTTAAAGCGCAATATGGCCCCACGGCGATTTTAGATCAAAGTTATGCCGGCGCGTCTTGGGGTGTGCTACATAAGTCTGATCAAATTCAGGGATTATTAGGCCGTTTTTTAGGCCTGTTTGGCTGTCGTACCAGTTCTTGGTCTGTCCCTTCTTATCAAGGCACCAGTTTGAGTTCCCGTCTCACTTTTGGCACCATTGCGGATGGCAATGAAGATGACACCTTTGCTCATACCAAATTGATGATTATGTGGGGTTGGAATCCGGCTTATACGTTTCATGGGGGCAATACGTTTTATTATATGCGCCTGGCTAAACAGCGTGGTTGCCAATTTGTCTTGGTTGATCCGCAATATACAGACAGTGGGGCCGCTTATGATGCGTGGTGGATTCCCATAAAACCTAATACCGATGCGGCCATGCTGGCCGCAATGGCACATTATATTTTTGTGAATGAATTACAAGATCAAGCCTTTATCGATGAATTTACGCAAGGTATGGACGCGGGCACCATGCCCGATTGGGCACAGGGGCAGGAGAATTTTAAAAATTATATTTTGGGTCAATCTGATGGACAAGCTAAAAGTCCTGAATGGGCAGAAGCTATTTGCGGTGTTAAAGCGGCCGATATCAAAAAACTCGCTCACTTGTACGCAACAACCAAACCGGCCGCATTAAAAGCCTCTTGGGCCCCAGGGCGTTCCGCCTATGGGGAGCAATATAGTCGCATGGCAGCCGCTTTACAAACCATGACGGGCAATATTGGGATACTAGGCGGATCATCAGAAGGTGTTGGCAAAGCTTGGCAACCTGAAGGGGTCGCTTACCCTTACGATGACTATAGGAATATTTGGAAACAATCTATTAAATCAGATACTTGGGCGCATTGTGTCTTGAATTACCCCCATCTGAAACGTGAAGAAATTGGATTATGGCCTCGTAACGATAGTACGGATGGACAAATTCCCAATATTCGAGGGATTTTCTGGCAAGGTTCAGACTGGTTAAATCAGTTAAGCAATATCAATAAAGGCCTCCAAGCCATTAAAAAACTGGATTTAGTCGTGTCGATGGATTCTACCATTACACCATCAGGCTTATGGGCCGATGTCTTATTACCGATTACCACGCATTTTGAACGCCATGATGTTGCTTTACCTTGGTATAAAGGACATTATTATATCCATCGCCCTAAAGTCATAAAACCGCTAGGGGAGTCTAAAACCGATTTCCAAGTGTTTACAGAATTAGCTTACCGCTTAGGATTCGGTAAACGATATAATCCTAAAGCGAATCTGGATTATTTTGAAGACAACGATGCCGTAGATGAAGCTTATTTGCGAACCTGGTGGGAAACAAAAGTGATGCGCCACCAACAAGTTGAAATGACATGGGAAACGTTTAAAAAACGCGGTATATACAAATTCAAACTCTCACGCCCTCATGTTGCCTTTCAAGATAATGTTGAAAGGGGTAAACCTTGGGCGACACCATCGGGTAAAATCGAAATCTTTTCGACATCATTAGCCCGTATTACCGATTGGACTAAAATGCCTTATGGCTATCACATTCCGGCTATTCCTAAATGGATTGAACCGTGGGAATGGCTAGGCAGTGAAAAAGTGGCCCAATACCCTTTTCATTTAATCACGCCTCACCCGCGTTGGCGAACGCACAGTATTTTTTATAATGTCCAAGCATTACGGGAAACTTATGAACAAGAAGTCACCCTCAATGCCAGTGATGCTAAGAAACTTGGCGTTAAAATGGGTGATGTTGTCGAAGTGTGGAATGAACGCGGTAAAGTGGTTGTACCCGCGTATGTGACAGAACGCTGTATGCCAGGGGTAGCGGTTTTACATGAAGGTGCATGGATGGATCAAGATGAAAATGGAATTGATCGAGCAGGCAATCCCGATTTTCTCACACTGGATAAACCCAGCCCAGCCGGCGCTTTTGCTTTTAATACCCTACTGGTGAATATTAAGAAAACGGATCTGGCTCATCGTCGAATGAATAACTACAAGGATTATATCTAGTAATTGATAACTGAAATTAGCTCATGAAAAAAATGATTATGCTTATGAGCGCCAGTGCCATGCTAGGCGCGGCTTTTACAGTTCATGCCGTAGGTGATGCTGCGGCTGGCAAAAGTAAAGCCACCACTTGTATTGCTTGTCATATGTTAGATGGTAATAGTCTATTTCCAGATTACCCAAAATTGGCAGGACAACATTTTGATTATCTGATTAAATCAATGAAAGCTTACAAGGGCGGTAACCGCAAAAATAATAAAATAATGTCTCCAATAGCGGAAAAATATTTAAAAAATGAAAGCGATATGGATGATCTCGCGGCTTATTTTTCCAGCCAAAAATCCAATACCTGTAGTGACAAGCCTGATAGCGAACCGAAAAAAGTGAAGGCAGGTAAAGCGAAAGCGGCCGTATCATGTGCTTCAATCTGTCATGGTGAAGACGGCAATAGTCAAAAATCCCTTTATCCTAAACTGGCAGGCCAGCATCAAGCCTATCTGAGGAACTCAATGAAGGCTTACAAAACGGGTGTACGGAAAGATCAGCATATGTCTCCCATGGCAGCGTTTTTTGTAGATGAGGCCACTATAGAAAATTTTGCAGCCTATTTTTCCTCGCAAAAATCCGATACTTGTCAATGAGGGCTGTGACCTCACAAAATGTAATTTATTTATAGAGATATGGGCAACAAGAAGGGATTGCCCCTACAGATAATTGAAATGGTATTGACTTCATTTTTAATGCCGGCTAAAATTCATAAGCTTGTTCAAACTCAATCTATAGTTTGTTCGATAATCGGTAGGCTTGAGATATCACTATCAAGCAAAGCACTTTTTAACCAATCACTTAACACATCACTAATAAGGGAACTTGTTAATGCAATCCACTTTGAAAACGTTTTGTATGGGTTTAGCCGCCAGTAGCGTTTTATTGACGGGTAGCGTTGTTGCCGATCAGGGCTTGGCACAACAAAAAAACTGTATGACTTGTCATCAGATCGAAGGAGCGAACCTGTTTTTAGGGCCTAGCCTACAACAGATAGCAACTCATTATCAAGCCCAAAAGGATAACGAAGCCACCATCCAGATGTTGGTAAACAAGGTGACAAATGGAGGGGATGGTGTGTGGAATAGTATGCTACCCATGATGACACCTAATACCATTACAAACTATGAAGCAAAGACGCTCGTCAAGTGGATTTTGTCTTTATCACCACTTCAAGGTAACGCTGCAAACGCTCTCCCACTCACACAGTAAAACAAGTGGAAAACAGGGGGCAACCTTGTAAGTGTCTGAGAAAAAATAAGTTGAACATTTTTTCATCCCAAACAGACTCAATTTGAAATTCGGTATATA
>JAYQWI020000715.1:0-8543 GCA_035871815.2 Candidatus Parabeggiatoa communis | reverse complement strand
ATCATCGACACGATGATGTCCAAAACCTCTTTGCCAATCCCACGACAGAACACGTTCCTCTCCTAAACGATCATAACACAGTTGAAAACCGGTTATTGTTCCGCTGTATTCTTGCCAAGTAAATAGATCAAAATAGTTGTCTTGAAACCAGCTTTAATTAACATCTTTCTAATCCTGCTTTGAACGGAGTTCTGTTAACATACTGAGTACAACGGATTTGCGGAATAATAAACGGATTGATTTGCCTTGTTATATAGGTAGGTGAGTTTAGACAGCTTTTCTTCGCTTCACATAGTCAAGTCTACCTACATTACAGGGTGCGATTAAAAGTGCGGGGGTAAAACAAAATCAAGTCATAAAAAGTTATCCAAAATAAATTTTGGACTCCAAAAAAACGAGTGTCTTCGTTCAAAATTTATTTTGGATGATCTCCCCGCACTTTTAATCGCAGCCTACATTACATCTAATAGTGTTTCAAATAATGATTTTCAAAAGGGCAAGCCGAAATTATTTTTCAGAAGATCTTTAGAGATCAATAATAAGCGTATCTGTCAGTCTGATACCCTTAACAAAAAAAGCGGCGTATAAAACGATATCACCCTTTATCTGTTTTGATGATTGCAACGATCTTTTCTCTACAATGTCTATATAGTCTATTTGTACCAAAGGCTGCGCTTGAATGATTTCTTTCATGGCGTTTAACACGATATGCGTATCCGATTCACCTGAACGAATGAGCTTCTCGCCGTGCTGGAGAGCATGGTAAACGCTGAGAGCGGATTGACGTTGTTCGGCAGATAATAAAACATTTCTTGAACTAAAGGCTAACTGATCAGCATCTCGCAGTGTGGGTACACCCATTACCTTGATATCAGGAAAATAGGATGCTGCCATATTTGTCAAGATGGCAAGTTGCTGGATATCTTTTTCACCAAAATAGGCGTTATGGGGCTGTAATAGCTTAAACAATTTATAGACAATTGTTGCAGCACCATCAAAAACCCAAGGGTGCATTGTCCCATCTAACCGATAAACTAGATTGGTGGGGACTCTAATTAAATTGTCGATCCCATTTTTGTCCTTTGTCTCTATTACAAAATGCGCTCTATCCCGATCTATCAACTCATCTTCTTGGCATTTAAAAAAATCATCGATCTGTTCGACAAAGGGAAACATTCCTTTCACAGTGGGATGAAAAATCATATCGACTTGGGTTTCTTTTGCAACACGCTTATCTTGCTCAAAATCGCTGGGGTAGGCTAAGAATTTTTTTTTCCTAAACTGCATTGGATTCAAGAAGATACTGATTAGGGTTATATCATTTTCTTCACGCGCCTTTTGCATTAATAATTGATGCCCTGGGTGCAGTCCACCTAATGTGGGCACAAAACCGATGGTTTGCCCATTTTTCTTCAGTTCATCAATATAAGTGCTTGTTTTAGAAACAGATTCTATAATTTTCATATTATTTAGGGTTTGTAGGAAAACAGCTACAAACGAATTTCACACAAAGACAGAAAATCTTCTTTTGTACCTCTACGTCTGGCTACAAAATGTTGTCCATTTTGGACAATGACTTCAGCCGGCATTGGGGCGCTGAGGAAATATAATAAACTGGCGGAAAACCCATAAGCACCTGAATTAAATATGCTGATAATATCATTGATTTCTGCCTCAGGTAAGTCTACCTCTGTGGTAAAAACATCCATGCTGGTACATAAAGGGCCGCCCAAGGTGATGGGATTTTTATCAGATAAATTCATTTTATTGGCGATAGCCGTGGGATAAGTCCGATTCATTCTAATCGGTAAAAACGCATGATTAATCCCACCATCGAGTATCGCGTATTTTTTGCCTCTGGATTCTTTGACACTAATCACCTTCGTTAAAAAAATACCGGCTTCTGATACGAGGAATCTACCCGGTTCGAGAACAAAACAAGTATCGGATAGATCGTATGCTTGGGAAGCTTGGTTGATTAACTGAGTTAAGCCTTTGCCAAAGTTTTCGACATCAAATTCTGGTTCGGATTCATTGTAAGGTACGCCTAACCCACCCCCAAAGTTAATACATTGGATAGGAAATCCTAAATCTTGAGCCGTTCGACAGGCAATATTCAGCGTATTTTCTATACTTTCTAGTAATACATTGTGATCAAGTATCTGTGAACCGACATAAACATGTATCCCTTGTAGTTTAACCCATTTCATTTTTAATGCCGTTTTTATAACGGTTTCAATTTGTTCTTCATCTATGCCGAGTTTTTGTGAACCGCCGCCGGTTTGCATTTTGACTTGTGTTATACCCTGTATGGGGTTAATGCGAACGCAGACTTTAATGGGACGATCTTCATTTTTGGCAATGGCATCAATACGATAGAGTTCATCCAGTGATTCTATGTTAATGGTACGAACACCACTTTTGATCGCATATTGTATGTCTTCGTCTGTTTTTCCAGGCCCATTGTAGACGATATGTTTTCCTTGAAATCCACTCTTTAAGGCAATATAAAGTTCTCCCGATGAGGCTATCTCCGCACCAGCACCGAGTGAACGAATAAATGAGCAGACGTTTGGATTTGGATTGGCTTTAATGGCATAAAATATTTTTATCTTTTCGGGTACAGAACGTCTTAAAGCTTCATATTTTTTTCTAATTATTTCAAGATCATAAACGTATAATGGTGTGCCGTATTCTTTAACCAGTGTTAAAACGCTAACGTTTCCTATCATTAAAATGCCATCTTTATTTTCAAAATTTTTCATAATTAACCTCTAGTTTAAGCAGTCTGAATTTGACTTGGAAACAGCGTCAAAAGTGGCAAAGAGTTTATGATAAACTGATTGACAATCGCTTTAACAAACGCTGCAATCTCTCACTCTCTGCTTGCGTATTTGCGATGATAATCGCACTGAATTTGCCCCACTGAAGGAGGCCAGTATTATAGGGCAGAATGCCTTGTCGCTGATCAAAGAGATTCTTTTGTCCTAAAATCTCTGTTAATTCAGTAAACGTGACCGGTTTGCCTATATTGATATGGGTTAGCATTATCAAGTGTTTTTCTGGGTATGAATCTGGAAAGAGCTTGCGTAAGACATAAAGTCCAAAAGAGGAAGCATTAGCTCGCCCATTGATATCAACAGCAAATACTTGGCCTTCAGTTGTTTCTATAAAATCAATACCTAACAATCCTCTATAACCTTGAGCTTGTAAGGCTTCACATAAACGCCGGGAATCGCGCCATAAGATTTCAAGCTGAGTTGCTGAAGAGGGATAGGTATTCCCATGATGTTTCATAGCCTGATCCAGTATTTGATCGCTCAGTCCTAATTCCTGTATAGCAGATTGAGTGATGAGGTACTGAATATTAGGAGAACACAAAACATCATACCTTTTCTCAATTAAAAAGAGTTCTTCAGTGTTGCATTGGCTGAGATTGATTATCAAGGCATTCAATTCTGCCTGATTTCTGATCGGCCAGACAGCTAGGCCACCATAAGTATGATTTCCAATGACAATAATTTTATCGTATTGCGCTATGAACTTTTTAGCCGTCTCAAGCACCTTCATTGAATTTACGATTTCATATTCTGGTACAGGCAGTGCCAATTCATGTAGAAGAGTGGGTAAATATATCTTGCTATTGACTTTTAAACTCAATTCAGGAGGCGGCCCATTGACTGTTCCCTTAATTTTCAGGGCAATTTTTGCTTCTAGCTGTGTACTCATATAAGGATGAAGTACAACTTGATTGCCTTGTTCTCCTAATTGCTGTAAAAACGCTAACAATGATTTGTCCTTCAATACCTTTTCAGAAAGCGATTCTCCCTGAGAACTCGGGATTAATAGGTTTCGTGTGCCAATACCGATATCTATCAGGTAATCAAGATACGCTTGATCGGGGGGGTGATTTAAAATAATATAGTCATCTGGTTCAACAAGAAGAAACGCTCTTTCTGGATATTCGTGCAGTTGTAATTTGAAGCCATCGCTCTCATCGCGGCTTACTGCGCTCAATTTTAATGTACTTGGATGCAGATTATGTATAAAAACATTAATGGTTTTTTGAGTTTGAAAGGTCATTTGCAATGCAGAATAAAAAAGGTTTTTTGGGCAGCAGAACACAGCTCGATCTGACCGTTCTATTTAGTACAACGGATAAACTCGCTTCTCTTCGTTACTTCGTTTAACGAAATACAACGGATTGACTCAATGCGACCAATACGTTTATTTAGCATCGCTGAACTTCGTTTCGTTAAACGAAGTGAAGCGAGTTTATCCGTTGTACTCTTTTTTTCGATTTGAGAAGTCAGAATAAGCAGGTATGCCTTCTCTTCCAACAGACTTCAATATTGCCCGTTGAATAGCTTTTTTAACCAGTTCGGCTGCTGCAATGCCAACCAAATTGACATCCGCTTCAACTTCACTTTCTCCCGTTGCTAAAGCGAAAAGTGTATCACCATCATATAGCGTATGTGCAGGTGTTATGACTTGCGACACCCCGACGTGTGCCATTTGCGCCACCTTTGTTAATTCGGTTTTGCCAAGATGAGCATTAATCGCGACGACACCAATCAAAGTATTAGACGACTGGGTAGTTGTTTTGGTGCCGTCTATGATGTATTTGACGGTATCAAGAAACCGGTTGCCATCTTTTGTTCTTGCGCCAGCAATAATGCGGTTATCTTCATCACTTCTGACATCCCCAAAAGTATTCACAACAACAAGAACGCCTACCTTCAAGCCCGTTTGAAATTGCATAGCGGCCGTTCCTAATCCGCCACGCATCGCTTGTTGTGTACCACAGACTTTACCGACTAATGCCCCCGTTCCCGCGCCCACATTACCTTCCGCAACTTCAGTTACACAGGCAGCCTGTAAACAGGCTTCATACCCATCTTGTGCGCTAGGTGCACCATCTTCGCCCAGATTAAAATCATAGATCACGGCAGCAGGCACAATCGGTATTTTTTTGCGAGCCATGCTAAATCCATAACCCTGTTCTTGACAATACCTCATCACACCGTCAGCCGCAGCGAGTCCTAATGCACTTCCACCAGTTAATAAGATGGCATTCACCTTATCGACAAGACAAGTCGGTGCCAAAAGGGCAGTTTCTCGTGTCCCCGGTGCCCCGCCCCGAATATCCACGCCACAAGTGGCCCCGCCATTTTCACATAGCACGACGGTGCAACCCGTCGCACACTTGTCATTAGTGAAATGGCCAATGCGAATCCCAGGAATATTAGTAATAGAGATATAATAATTGTTCATCTTAAAAATAGAATGCTTCACAGCCCTATCAGGCTTGAAAATCACTCAAACGTTTGTTCTGGCCCCGGAAACTCCACATCAAACTAAAGCAGCTCAAGTCAGGTGGTGGTGACAAAGCAAATATGAGGGCGCATTTCTAAAAAAAGGGTCATCAAGATAAATACTTGAAGGCCCGATTTTCAAACAAAATTTATTTTGCGAAGGTTTTTACGTTCCAAATTTATTTTGCGAAGGCCAAGATTGATTGTATGACGGTGGACAGTCTATTTGGGATGCTCACCCCCGCACTTTTAATCGCATCCAACTCCACCTCAAACTAAAGTTTGAACTCCACATCAAACTGAACTCCACATCAAACTAAAGTTTGAACTCCACCTCAAACGAAATCACTCAAACGTCTGTTCTGGCCCGGGAAACGTGCCATTTTTCACAGCACTGATAAACGCTTCAATAGCGGCTGGTATAGAACCGGTTTCTTGCAAAAAATCTTTGGAAAATGAAGGGCGTTTGCCGGGCGTGATACCCAACAGATCATACAAAACTAACACTTGCCCATCACACTCTACACCGGCACCGATACCGATAACGGGAATGTCTAATAAGGCCGTAATCTCCGCAGCCAAATTACCCGGCACACATTCAAGGATTAGCAATGAAGCGCCGGCAGATTGTAAAGCAACAGCATCATTGCGAAGGCATTCGGCACCAATTTCAGTACGACCTTGTACACGATAACCGCCTAATTGATGGATGGATTGTGGCGTGAGGCCCAAATGGGCGCAAACAGGAATACCACGCTCAGTCAACATTTCGACAGTTTCTGCCAACCACCCCCCCCCTTCTAGTTTAACCATTTGGGCCTGTCCTTCACCCATAAGGCGAGCGGCTGTTTCAAGGGCCGTGCGAGGAGTCGCGTAACTCATAAACGGCATATCCACTATTAACAAAGCCTGCTCACTACCCCGATACACTTGCTGGCAATGATAAATCATATCGTCAACCGTGACGGGTAAAGTGCTGTCATGACCTTGAATCACCATACCGAGTGAGTCACCCACTAATAAAATATCAATACCAGCCTGATCAATCATCAGAGCAAAACTGGCATCGTATGCTGTTAAACAAGTTATTTTTTCACCTTTTGCCTTAAGTTTATGCAAATGGGTTAGCGTCCTTCTTCTCATAATCAGTTATCAGTTATGTAGGGTGGGCAAAGAATGTTGCCCACCATTTATCTCAATAATATCAACCCTTTCAAATCAAAAAACGACAATCAACAATTCAACTGAGCCATTTCCATCACTGAGCAACGCTGTATCAAATCGTATGCCTTAAGTCCATTTGGTAAAACTAAATCGGGGGCACACTCGTAAAGGGGATATAATACAAAGGCTCGATCATACAAGCCGGGATGAGGTAAAGTCAGTTGGGGAGTTTCTAATTGTTTATTTCCATATAATAACATATCCAAATCTAAAGTCCGTGGCCCCCATCGCTGTGCAGTGCGAACACGACCTTGTTTATTTTCAATAGCTTGCAGTTCATTCAACAACATCAGGGGTGCTAATTCAGTCGTCAATACCGCAACGGCATTGATGTAATCAGGTTGATTTTGGGGGCCTAAAGGTTTGCTGCGATACAGCGCAGAATGTTTTAATAATACAGTGGTAGGTATGGTATTAAGTGCCAGTAAGGCTTGTTTAAGTTGATGAATAGGGTTATCAAGGTTACTGCCTAATCCAACATAAACAGTGCTGCGAGTTGTCATGTTAACAATGAACAATGAACAAATATTCAATTTTTTTCACTAATTCGAGACAAACGTTTTTGCGCTCAAAAACGTTTGCCTCGAACACAATTATTTTACTCGGTTTTGGGTTTACGCCGTCGCCGTTTTTTAGTAGAAGCGGGGATGCTGCCTTGTGAAAGTAATGATTCACGGCCGACAGTGTCACTGTTTAAAAAGTTTGTCCACCATTCGACTTCATTCACCATCTCTTGTTCACCTGCGCTGGCACGTAGTAGCAGAAAATCATAGCCAGCACGAAAGCGAGGATGATCTAGCACACTTAAACTCTTTTTTTTGGCTTTGCGCTGTCGCGTTAAACGGTTTTGTAGCAACCAAATTTCTTGCATCAACACGGTAATACGTCTTGGTATGGCAACATGCCGTTGTTGCTTTGCTAAAACATGTTGACAAGCTTCCAACAAGACTTCTTGTTGATTAAATCCTTTAATAGGTTTATCTGGCACTAAACGCGATATGGGAGGCCACAACAAGGCCGCTAATAAAAAAGCCGGGGCCACAGGTTTATTGTCGGCCAACCGCTCATCGGTATTATGGAGTACCTGCTCTATTAACGCCAACGCATGGGGATCATCCAAACACATATCCGTGTAAGGGAATAATTGTTTAAATAAGTTATAGTGCCGCAACTGTACATAAGATTGTACAGCGTGTCCACTCAGAAACAGTTTAAGCACTTCTTCAAATAAACGTGCCGGGGGGATAGCGGCCAGTAAAGCACTTAATTCATAAATCGGCCCGGCCGTCTGTGGTTCAATAGTAAAACCCAGTTTCGCTGAAAAGCGTATCGCTCGTAACATCCGCACAGGATCTTCTTGATAGCGCAGCGTTGGCTCACCCATTAAACGTATCACCCCGGCCTCTAGATCGGTCAGGCTATTAGCATAGTCAAGTAAAGAAAAATCGCTGATATCGTAGTAAAGCGCATTGATCGTAAAATCGCGCCGCAAGGCATCGTCATCAAGGCGATTACTATATACGTTATCGCGTAGAATGCGCCCCTGTTCCATCACACCACCACCGCCTTTATCATGGTGAGCGCGAAAGGTGGCCACTTCAACGATTTCTTTAGAAAGACGGACATGAGCTAACACAAAACGTCGTCCGATCAAGCGGCAATTACGAAATAAACTTTTCACTTGTTCAGGCCGAGCATTGGTTACCACATCAAAATCTTTGGGGATACGTCCTAACAATACATCACGTACCCCGCCGCCAACTAAAAATGCTTGATAACCCGCAGTATGTAGTTGATATAATACGCTAAGTGCCGCTTTACTGATATTTCGACGCGATAAGCTATGCTCTGAACGTGGGATGCGGGTAGGTGTCTTAATAGTATCTTGCACAGGCAAGGTTATTGAGAAAATAAAATCTTTAAAAAGTTTGAAAAGAGGTTTTATCAATTATAAATTATCAGTTATCAATTCCACGCAAAAGTTTTTTAAAAAAAACTTTGGCG
>JAYQWI020000714.1:0-13564 GCA_035871815.2 Candidatus Parabeggiatoa communis | reverse complement strand
GCCTCGCGTCTCTTTGCGGTAAAATACCTGTTTATTTGTGGTTCAGTACTTATAGGGTGGACAATCAGGGCTATCGCTCTATGAAGCCAGTCCTGCCAACACTTTTTCAAGATAATAATTGTCCCATCCAGCCCTGAAACGTTTATTTTATTTTTAACGAAAGGAAAGTCTTAAATGATACATCATACCTTTTTTAGTACTGAAAACTAAATTTTTATGGTGGTGTTGTTCGGAATAATCTGTAAAACATTCTTGTCATCTTATGCAAAAAAGCAGCGATTTGCAGACGTTATTATCAAAAAAACCACCCAAGATTCCAGCACTAGAACAAATTATTTCTCAATTATGCGGTAATACTTGTCAAATAGGGCAGTATGCGTTTTTTAGTAGTGAAGAGTGATTGAGTTAAGGTGTGGGGATGTCGCTGCCAAGATAGAAAAATAAAATGGCTTTGGATGCTGTTTATGAAAAGTATAAATATTTTGGGTATGGCTATTTTAGAACGACGGCTATCGTTCAAAATGTAGGTTCCGCATATTTATGACCTAATTTATCGACTGTAGGGGCGAACCTGCGTGTTCGCCCAGGCTTAAAAATAGAAATGCGCCAGAATAATCGGTTGGCATTAAAATTATGACTGACTCGCTGCTTTCGTTTTGGCTTTACGAATTTCTGTTTTACCGACCTTAATCAGTTGGACGATTGGAATACCGGAGGGACAGGAGTAGGTGCAAGCGCCGCATTCGACACAGTCTAAGGCATTATATTGCGCCATTTCTTCATACCATCCCACTTTGGCCAGTTTGGCTAGGCGCGAGGGGTTGAGAAAATGGGGACAGGCTTCTACGCAGCGGCCGCAGCGAATACAGGGGTATTCTTTGGGTTTACCTGTTTCTGTCGCCGTGAAGGCGAGAATGCCAGAACTGCCTTTTAAGATAGGTACGTCAAGACTGGCAATGGGCATTCCCATCATAGGGCCACCCATGATGACTTCGCGAGTGGTTTGTTTTAAGCCTCCGCAGAAGCGTAGCACTTCGCGCACGGGTGTACCCAGTGGCACAATTAAGTTAGCGGGTTGTTCAACACCGGGGCCGGAAACGGTTACGATGCGTTCTATCAGTGGCATACCACTTTCAAAATAGTCTGCAATGGCGACAATCGTTCCCACATTATTAACGGTAACACCGAGATCGCGTGGTAATTGGCCGGCAGGGATTTCCGTACCAAACAAGGATTGGATCAGCATTTTTTCGGCCCCTTGAGGATATTTAACCCGCAAGGGTACGACTTTAATATGTTGATATTGCCCTTGCCGGATAGCTTTTTGTAAAACCGCAATGGCATTGGCCTTGTTCAGTTCGACTCCAATAGTCGCTTGTTCAGCCTTCAGTTTTTGTCTAACGATTTCAATACCTTGTAAAACGGTTTCAGGCCGTTCTAACATCAGCCGATGATCATTGGTCAGATAAGGTTCGCATTCTGCCCCGTTGATAACGAGATGTTTGATCTGCAATCCGTCAGGTAAAGCGTATTTGACATGACTAGGAAAGGCGGCACCGCCCATACCGACGATACCGGCTTGCTGAACATGCTTGATAAAGTCATCCGTTGACAGGGAATGCCAGTCTATGGGGGGGTTCGATTCAATACGCTGTGTTGCGTAAGGATCGGCTTCTATTTCTATGGCAGATTGCAATTGGCCACTGGGATAACGGCGCGGCGCGATGGCTCGCACCCAGCCCGTAACGGCACTATGTAAGGCTGTTGAAACAAAGGCCCCCGGTTCAGCAATCAGTTGTCCGCGTTGTACCCGTTCTCCGACTTTAACAATGGGGCGTGCCGGGGCCCCTAAATGTTGACCCAGCGGCAAGACGTAATGCCTGACAAAAGGTACCCGTTGAATCGGCAAATGTGCGGTTTGTTCGCTATGATCGTCAGGATGAACGCCATGTGCAAAACTCCGCTTGAATATTGACAGGGAATTCATGTTTTTGTTATCACGCTTAATAAGTAATAGGTTTGTAGTAGGTGATTGATGACCTTCAAGGTTTCGAGTAGGTGATTTATCACGTATAGACGCGAGCTGAGACGCGAGGCATCGCGTCTCTACATACGGATTTACCGCACGATTACAAACAACTAACCCGTTTTTTTCACGGTTTTTTTCTTTTCAAATACGCCTGAAAGTTTTGAGACAATTTCTCGGCGGATATCTTTTAAACGGGGTTTTTCTCCTTCTAAAAAGGGTAAAGGCCGACAGGCTGTCATGGCATGTAAACCGATACGCGCTGTGAGTACGCCGCTGCCTAACCCTTGTGCGGCTTGGGCTGACATGACGGAGAGTACTGAGCCACCTAGAATTTCAGCCACGCTGTCGGCAACGGCTTCGCTGACATCGGCGTAAATTAAGTTTTGTAAGACGCTGCTGATGAGGGTAATCGATCCCAGAAAACCGGGTCGTCCACCATATAAGGTGGCAATGTCTCGAATCATGCGGACATTACGCCATAACGTGAGCAGTGTATCTAATAGGGCGATTTGACTGATCATCACCATTAAAGCGGTTTCTTTAGAACGTTGGGTGACGATACGATAGGCTTGTTGATCCATTTCTTTCATCACCTGATTCGAAAATAAGGCGCACACGTCACGATCATGATGCGTGTCATTGAGGTTGAGGTAAAAACGCTCAAGACGGGCTTTGATATCGGGGCGATGACTGTAAAAATTGGCGATTTGATTGAGGTAGAAAATCGCGCCACCGTAGCCATTTTGTTCTATCAACTCTTGGCCTTGCTGTTGAAGGGCTGAGACGGTGCGTAGCCGTTTGAGATTTTGATAAGATCGCCAACTGAGTCTGATAGCAACTGCACTAATGGTGAGCATTAAGCTTAAAAATAAGGTGCCCAGAAATAAGCTGCTGTCATATTGTTGTGCGATAAAATGGTAGCTATCAACCAATAACATCAAAACGAGTAACAGTCCAAGCGAGCCAACCAGTAAGAGCAATAAGGGCCAGTTACTGGTTTGATAAGCGTCTGCATTGGAGCTGCTCAAGTGAGGGGGGGCAACGGGTTCTGGCTCATAAGCGTCATCAAGGCTATTGGTTTCCAGTATCGTGTTTTCAGGTAAAATCACCGGTGGCGTATAGTCTAAGGTGATCGATGCCTCTTCTTCGGCGAGGGTTTCTACTTGATCTAAGTCAAAAAACAGGGGTTTTTTTAAAACAGTTGTATTCATTAAAATTTATCTCCCACTAAAAATTCGAGGGCCCGATCAAGACGAATATGCGGTAATCCACTACCATGCACATTCGCTAAACGGGGCGGTTTAAATTCCATAAAGTGAAAGCGGCCTTCTACCCAATCTTCAGGCAAGGGCACTTCTAGGGGTATTTCACCCGGAAATAAGGCTACTGGTTTATCTGAATCAATCGGTACACCTTTAATGCAGGAAATGCGTTGCTCTTGAAAGGTAGTGTGAGCGGCTTGGGTACATTTGACGGCAGCAAGTGCTAAGGTTTCAGTCTGCACTCCTTCAAAAGTGGCGTTGTTATGAGAAGTCGCCAACATGTGTTGGAGAAAGCGTTCCAGATTCGGTAATTGATTCGGTGTGACATGATCAGCCTTGGTAGCGGCAAATAGCATTTTATCAATTTTTAAACCAAAGAGTTTGTTGATTAAGCCCGATTTGCCATAATGGAAACTTTTTAACACCATATTGAGAGCATCACGCATATCAACAAAACTGGCGTAACCGGTATTAAAGGCCTTCAATACGTCGGCCAGTACGATTTGACGATCAAAGCTGGAAAAATGTTCGGTGTAGAATTTTTTGACCAGATGTTCTTTATAATATTCATAGCGTTTTTTCAGTTCAAAATAAAGACTATTTTCATCATTAATATCTTGAGGTATTTTGAGCAGAGGACAAAATTCAAGAATCGGTGCGCCTTTTAAATCATCCCCAGGCATGGTAAAGCGGCCAGGTTGCAATAGGCTTAAGCCATATTCTGGTGCTTTGCAGCGATGCAGAAATTCGGTGTAAAGTGCCGCCGCTTGACGTAGAGTCGTTTCATTGATTTCACTGGCCGGATCAAGCGTATCAAGAAACGTTCGCCATTCTTGAGACAACGATAAGCGAGGCTCTGATTCACATGCGTCTGCAATTTGTTGTGACCACTCATCATAACTTAATTCAAGCAAGGATAAATCCAGTAACCATTCTCCAGGATAATCGACAATATCAACATATAATGTATTAACCGGGGAAACCCGTTTTAAGAGGGGATTATTGGAAAGATAGCGAATCGCCAGTCTGATTTCGCTAATCCCGTTAGTGGCTTTTGGCCAAGTAGGCGGATCGCCGCAGAGTTGTTCAATGGCATTGTCATAGCGAAATGAGGGGATATGCATATCAGGTTGCGGCATCGCTTTGGTACCGCGCAACCGTCCACTACTTACTATTTGGAAAAAGGGTAAGTGTGTGCCTTCTAAGCCGTGCAATAGCTGATGCACCAGTGAGGTAATAAAAACGGTTTTACCACTGCGACTTAAGCCAGTGACGGCCAATTTAACTTGTTTATCAAGGGTACGATTAATTGTTTCATTCAGTTGCGTTGAACTGGGTGAGAAACGGGATATCCATTTATTCATATTATCAGTTATCAGTTATCAGTTATCAGTTATCAGTTATCAGTTATCAGTTATCAGTTATCAGTTATCAGTTATCAGTTATCAAAACATTGATATTATTATTGTCTTAGGGCAACAAAAATTGAAAGGCAACCACAAGGGATTGCCCCTACAAACATTGACACGACAACAAGCGAAGGTGCTTCGATGTGTGAAGGTAGGCAAAGTTTTACCGATTAGATAGTCTAAATAGTGTTGACTTATAACTCAACACCATTGATATTGATAATTAATCATGACAACCATTAAGCTATCCTTTCTTATAAATAATCCTTGTCGTTATATCTTGTCGTTATATCTTGTCGTTATATCACTGTGGAAAAAAAATAATGGCATTTTACCATTGGGAAGGCGAAGATTTAGTATTATCAGTGCATGTACAACCCCGCGCCAGTCAGTCGGGCATCGTTGGTGTGCATGACAATAAATTGAAAGTAAAAATCACATCAGCACCGGTTGACGGGCAAGCCAATGCTGATGTCTGCCAACTCTTTTCAAAAGTATTTGGGGTTGCTAAGTCACGGATTATTCTACAAAGTGGTCAAACTAGCCGCAATAAATGTTTTTGCATTCAGTCCCCAAAAAAATTACCCGAGATGATTTCAATCAATAGTTAGGGGCAAATTTATTTTGCAATTGCAATTTTCGTTGCAAAATTTATTTTGCAATTTTCGTTGCAAAATTTATTTTTCGAAGGCTACTAAGCTTAAAGGTTTATTAATATAAGCTAATTTAGTAAACTATCACGTTTTACAAAAATGGCTTTCGTCATAAAATAACGAAACGGGTTACGAAATAATTTTATTCGTTATTCTCTATTACCCATTTTTATTAACGCTCTATCTATAAAAGGAGATTTTTTCAATGCGTTTAATCCTATTAGGCGGCCCCGGTGCGGGCAAAGGCACTCAAGCCAATTTCATTAAAGAAAAATATGGTATTCCCCAAATCTCTACCGGCGATATGTTGCGTGCCGCTGTCAAGGCTGGAACCCCTTTGGGTTTAGCGGCCAAAAAAATCATGGATGAGGGCGGCCTGGTTTCAGATGAGATCATCATTGGTTTAGTGAAAGATCGTATTAAAGAGCATGATTGTGCGAATGGCTTTTTATTTGATGGATTTCCGCGCACCATTCCTCAGGCCGATGCGATGAAAGAGGCGGGAGTCAATATTGAATCGGTGGTTGAAATTGCGGTCGATGATGAAGAAATCGTCAAGCGCATGAGTGGACGACGCGCCCATTTAGCCTCGGGACGCACTTATCATGTGCTTTACAATCCACCCAAAGTAGAGGGCAAGGATGATGCAACTGGAGAAGATTTAGTTCAACGCGATGATGACAAAGAAGAAACCGTGAGAAAGCGTCTCAAAGTGTATCACGATCAAACCGAGCCCTTGATCGAGTATTACTCAAAATGGAGTCAGAGTTCCGAGGCGAATGCACCCAAATATGTGGGTATTAAAGGTGTTGGAAAGGTAGAAGAAATTCGCGATGCCATTTTCAAAGCACTAGGTTAAATGACTAGCCCCTGTCTCGAAAGGGTGTTGGGGGAATTTAGATTTAGATTTAGGATTTAGGGCTTTGCTGACAAATAAAATACCCAAAAAGTCATTTATAATTCAAAGATTTAAGTAAAATGAGTGGCCTATTATTTTTCACGCACGGCCCTTAAAACAAAAACGCCCACGGTTTCCCGTGGGCGCTCATAAACCACAAACACAATCAATTCGTTAATCGTGTTGTGTTATCACAATAATGATATAACACTTAGCTGATTTTATTTCACCTTTGCTTGCTGTTGCCGATTACTCTTACTTTAAAACGCCAAAACCACAAAAATCGGCTGATGTTATGTTTAAGGAGCAAGCTTCCTGGGGTGATAAACCATCTATCACCTTGTGTATTAATAAACACCGATTTTGAAGCTAATCTGTTCAGCAACATTTTCAGGTATTTTCCTCAACTATTCATTCTCTTACTCAGCTTTTTGCTTTATTCAGCTTCTTCAGCTTCTTCTTCATCTGCAACTTCTTCATCTGCAACTTCTTCAATTGCAACTTCTTCAACTACAACTTCTTCAACTACTTCAACAGCAACTTCAGCAACTTCAGCAGCTGGAGCAATTTCAACGGCATCTTCTGCGGAAACGATTGGGCCTGCTAAAGCGAGGCTGAATGCGGCAAAAATAGCTAACAGAGAGGTCTTAGTCATGTTTGCAATACTCCTGGTTGTGGTGATGTTAAAACATAGATATCGCTTTACAGCGTTCGCTGACAGGACTGCTATCAGTCGAAGGCGCATTATATCCTTTTTTTTTTAAAAAAACTATACCTACTATTAAAAAAAATTTTGTTATGCCACAGCTATGCTATTGGCATTGAGCTATAAATCTATTTAAAACAATTTGTTACAAATTAAATCGCATAATTCACTTTAACTTCCATAATATAGCAAATAAAAGGTTTTAGATAATAGATAATAAAATAATCTTTTTTTTAAATTAAAAAGTTATAAAATAAGCAACTACTTATATTATTTGCATCAATAGGTACATCAAATAGAGGGCGTATTCATAATGTTCTTTAATAGAATTTATACCCATTTAACACAAATTATTGATTTTATTAAAATGATAATTTTGAGAACAGTCATAAAATCAAGCTTAAAGTTGGAACGAAGCTCCAACTTTAACCTCGGGCCTTAAATTTAATCGATATAATGTCTAATATTATAAAGATTACTCTTAATTCTAATATAATGATATATTAACCTAAAAATGGAAATGACTTTAAGTTATTTTTAGGTTATTAATCAATGATTTAATTCTATTTTCAGTTCACCATTTGAGGAGTGAAAATAAAACCGAATTTTTAAAAATTTGATAACGAATTCAATGTGTTAAGTAAAATAATCCCCTTTTAAATTGCCCTTTTTAGGTTTAATGTTAAAGGCAGGGATCGGTACCCGTGATTTAAATTTGATAGCCATTTACCATTCATAATGAACCATTCGCCCTTATACCAATTGAAAAAGTGGGCTTATGATATTACGCCGTCTTATTCACAAAAAAATTTATATCAAATAACCTTATGGTAATGGTAAGATTATTAAAAAAAGCCATCCAAACAGGTTTAACGTGAGTGTGGCAATTATGAAATTTTTAGGAACTGTTTTTTTAGGTCTTATCGTTTTATTTTATTCCTCTGAAGATTCTTCGCTAGAACAAATCCAAACTAACGGGGAATTGCGCGTCGCCATCCGTGAAGGATTGACGACTTATTATGAAGGGCCTCATGGCAAGGCCGGACTTGAATACGAACTGGCCAAACGTTTTGCAGATGCATTAGGGGTTCAATTGCGGATTCAAGTGATTGATAACGTTGACGACATTTTACATCAAGTCGCAACCTATCAAGTTCATTTTGCGGCTGCGGGTTTAACCGTCACAAAACCGCGTCAAGCCATCGTGCGTTTTGGTCCGCATTATCAAGATATCACCCAACAGTTGATTTATCATCGCGATTCCAAACCGCCCCCTGATAATTTGGCTGATTTGACGGCACAACTGAACGTGATAGCTGGCAGTCATCAAATTGATATTTTGAATACTTTAAAAAAAGACTATCCACAACTGACTTGGAAAGCATTATCTTCTATAACACCTAGCGAACTCATTCAAAAAGTTTGGAAAAAAGAGATTCAATATGCGCTCGTTAACGCTAATGAAATGACACAAATACGGCGGTTTCATCCCGAATTAAAAATTGGATTTGAATTACCAGAACCCAATTTTTTAGCTTGGGCTTTTCCACGTTCCGATGATAACACGCTATATCTAACGGTCATTCAGTTTTTTAATCAGTTGCAACAGTCAGGTGATTTAGAGCAATTGATAGAACGTTACTATGGTCATATTGACGAATATGAAGACTTCGATTATGTCAACATTCGCGCTTTTTTCCGTCGTATGAAGGAACAATTACCCCAATATCAGACTTATTTTGAAAAAATGGCCGATCATTATCAGTTAGATTGGCGTTTCTTGGCAGCGATAGGTTATCAGGAATCTAAATGGAACCCAAATGCCGTATCGGCTACAGGCGTAAAAGGCTTGATGATGTTGACTCAATCAACAGCCGAAGAAATGGGCGTTAAAAATCGAGAAGACCCTTTTCAAAGCATCGAAGGTGGCACAAAATATTTTGTGATGCTAAAAGGACGTATTCCTGAAGAAGTTCAAGAACCTGACAAAACGTGGTTTGCCTTAGCCGCCTACAATGTTGGGATGGGACATCTCAGAGATGTACGCACTATCACAGAACAACAAGGTGATAATCCTAACCGTTGGCTCGATATCAAAAAACACTTTCCCAAGTTAAGTGAACCGCATTGGTACAAACAAACAAAGTATGGTAAAGCCAGAGGCCATGAACCCGTTCAATTTGTCAAAAACGTCCGGCGCTTTTATGATATTTTAGCCATGAGTGATAGGATCAGAAATCTTGAGAATGACTGCTTGACTGACAAGCCGACAGATAAAACGGCTGACGGGCTATGCTAATTGTGAAACGTCGTTCCGAAGTCATTATTAACTGATAACTGATAACTGATAACTGATAACTGATAAGGGAAAACAGAGCATGTCTAAGCCGGTGATGTTATGTGTTGATGATGAAGCCGTGGTATTGGATAGCCTTAAGATACAACTCAAAAAAGAATTTGGTGATGCTTACCTCTATGAAATGGCTGAAAGTGCCGATGAAGCACTAGAAATCATTGAAGAATTGTACGAGGAAGATCATGAAATTATCGTGATTGTCTCAGATTGGTTAATGCCAGGTATGAAGGGAGATGAATTTCTCATTCAGGTGCATGAGAAATATCCAAATATTGTAAAAGTGATGTTAACAGGGCAAGCGGATGATGATGCCATTGAACGGGCTCAAAATGAAGCGCATTTGCATCGTTGTTTATACAAACCTTGGAATGCCAAGGAATTAATTGAAACCATTCGTTCAGGTATCGTTGTGTGATCTCTTTATTGGTCATCTTCATAACTTGAAATGACATCGCCGTCATCATCAATCTCAAAGTCCCAATGGCATTTCGGGCATTCTACACCCCCTTCAGTGGTGGGGAAAATGTAATCACAGTATGGACAAACCACATTAACCTCTGTTATCAACTCTTCATCATCAGAAAAACGAGTAGACGAGAAATAAGATAAAGGGTTTTGTTCATATTTGTGTCTCGCAAGTTCAAGAAGCTGTTCTAGTTCATCTTTTGATTCAAGTGCCTCAACTTGAGAAGGCTTTTCCACGCAAACGTTTTGCGTGGAAACCTGTTTATCTAACCCTTCAAGTTGATTAATCAATTCTGGAATCGACGGCCGCCGGTGAGGTTCGTCTTCAACACAATCACACAGTAAATCAAACAATGCCGGAGCTTCTGCCAACCGTCTGGGATTCAATTTTCGTGGCCGCTCATTGGTCAACAAACGATATAAAGTTGTGCCAAACGCAAAAACATCACTTTTCACACTCGGCAGCCCATATTGTTCAAAGCCTTGTTGTTCCGGCGCGGCATAATCCAAAGTGCCAAACACCGCTTGTCCAAACAAACTTAACTTATTTTGTGTCTGTCGCGTGATCAGGGCTTGTTGTAAAGGCTTTGCAACTTGGGCTAAACCAAAGTCAATGATTTTGACAGCCATCTCCGAAGTTTGAGAAATGTGAGCCATTTTTTTCAACAACACATTAGCCGGTTTTAAATCAAGATGTAGAATGCCAGCCGCATGAGCAACTTGTAAGCCCTTAGCGATTTGCAAGCCAACTTGTAAGCCTTCTGCTAACCTCAACTCACCCCGTTTTGCTAACCACGTTTCGCCATCTATTGTCCCCTCAATATACTCAGTGACAAAAAAAGCGCGTTCCTGTTTGACCGGATCAACATACCCATAATCCAGCGGCATCGGAACATACTCTCCCGCTATCTCGCTCATGGCAAAAGCTTCTTTAAAAACTTCCTCAACGGTGCCCTGACAGTCTTCCCAAAAACACTTCACCACCACGCGCTGTTTTCGCAACTTATGTTGACACAAAAACACACAACCCATCCCCCCAGCACCTAAAATCCGTTCAATCGGATACTTCTCCACATCATGCAAAGCATAACCTTGTTGATCAATATTGATCGCCTCTTGCAAAGCCATTAAAGCCTCTTCAAACGCTTGATTTCGTAATCTCACTTGAAACAGATTAAAAGCAGCCAAAGCACGATCAGCTTCATTTAGTGTCATAGCCTGCGCTTCGCGCAATAAATTCTCCGCTTCTGGCAATGCCCCCGCCGAAGACAGCACACTGCCACCCATAATCACTAATTGACTCAATTGAGGATTATTAAGATGTAACCGTTTCAACTTAACAGTAGCTTGATTAATCAGACTTAAACTATCACTGTTATGGTACGTCAGTTCATCACGCGCTTTAATCTGCTTCGATAAATCAAAACGTGTCATCAATTGCTTCAATGAAGCCTTAATCTCACGAACATCTTGCCATAAATCTTGTCTTTGCAAAGCCGCCAACGTCGCTTCCACTCGTGAATCACTGCGTAATTGTTCATGCAAGAAAAACAAAATCGCGTTACCCAACAAATCATTAAACCTGAAAAAAGCAAGCAACTCCTCATCTAATAAATCAGGATGTGTCGCTTTTAGGCTTTGCAACTGCTCTAATACTAAGGCCGTGATCGATAAAGAATCCGTATCCGTTATCAAAGCCGCCAAATCAGCCTCAGTCAATTGATTTTCTTCACCCTGAAACAGCAACGTTTTATGTTCGATTAAAACGTCACATTTCGCAATCGTGCGACTGCAAAACTGTTGGAGAGGTAAATAAGCTTGTATACCCTGTTGGAGAGCAAAAGGTTGTAAATAATCGGGCACAATATTGATCGCAAATTCATCAATTACTTTAGCATCGAAAATCGAAGCTTTACCTAAACCCGCAATGATAGCATTAAGGCCTGATTGGTAACTCTTTTGATAGGCCAGAGCAATTTCATAAGCCGACAAAGTAAAATGTTGTTCAAGGGTAGTCACCGCTTGGTTAATACTAGAAGGATCTGTGAACTTAATCACTTTCAATAAAGCGGACAAGCCTTTTTGCATCAATGGTGGTAATGACATCGTGTTCCTTGTCTAATCATTTAGAGAAAAAATATTGTGGTTATAATGGATTTGAGTCAGGGCCTTTTCAGGTAGTCGCCATGAGGCCGTAGGGGCAATCCCTTGTGGTTGCCCCTATTTACCGATTTGTAGAAATGACCAACGGTTTTAAAAACGAGATATAACCAACCAAAGTCGCTTTAAATGGACACACGACATCTGCTCTCTCACCGAAAACAACAATTCAAAAAAACGCGCTGTCTTCAAAGCACCATGCAACGTACCCAATAAAGGCATCGCAATCGCTTCACAGTGGTGCTGTTCAGAAGCTTGCATAATCCCATGAAGTGCCTTCAGTATCCACTCTTCACGCCAAGACGGTTCCTGATCTAAATCATGAACAATGGCTAACAACTCAAGAGGGCAATACCCTCTAACTAATACACTACCCGGTATCAAGGGCGACATTTCAACGGCCTGTTCAATCAATTGCTCCGCACTTTCAGAAGGATATTTGATTTCATCCGCCGCACAAAGAAGCAATGCCGTATCTTGTTCATAAACCCAAGCATCCACTTGAAAAGGCGGACGACTTTGAGGTGAAGTGATGATTTGAATGGGTTTCAAAAAGTGTTTCCTTCTATTTCAGTTATCAGTTATCGAAAATGGGGTAATTGTTCATTACAGTTCAATGCACGGAATATTTCCGTGTTTTTCCGTGTTTTTCCGTGGCAAAAAATCACACAAGATAACTGATAACTGATAACTGATTTAGGGTAATCCCCAGTCTTTAGGAGAAAATTCGTCTAACCCATTTAATATTTGATCAGCTTGATTAACCAGTGTTCGATCCAAATTAGGATCAGGCACAGCCACAACAGACATGCCCGCCGCCAGCGCGCCTTCCACCCCAGCCGGTGAATCTTCAAAAACCAAACAGTGTTCAGGCGGGGCTTTTAAACACTGCGCGGCGGCCAGAAAAATATCAGGAGCCGGTTTACTGTGCTTCACAGCTGGATTATCGCCCATGATGATGCAATCAAATAAACCAAACCAAGGCTTATGATGCGTGGTTTTCATATTAAAACTCTTTTTGCTGCTACTGGTTGCCACCGCTTGCGGAATCCCCTGCTTTTTAAAATGCTGCGTTAAAGCCATCGCACCCGGCAAGGCTGTTGCACGAGGAAATAAGCGTTCTAACCCTTCCACCCGTTGCGCTAAATAGTCTTCTGGTGTTATCGGTAAATCCAAGCTTTCAACTAATAAACGTGCAGACTGAATGGGTGATTTTCCCATCATTTGAGACTTCAAGTTCCAATTAAAGTTTTTTCCATATTGCTGCACGATGCTCTGAGTGACTTGCGTATAAAACGGTTCCGTGTCAAGCAACACCCCATCCATGTCGTAAATAATATGCGTGATTTTTTTTGAAGAATTCATTGAAATAACACTTACTCTCAGGAATAGCCAAGGTTTTTTTCACGCAAAAACGCAAAGACGCTAAGAATCTTCGGTATGCTTCGCTAATAATACTTAGCACCTTTGCGTCTTTGCGGCTTTGCGTGAGATTTTGTTTTATAAAAAAAACCACCTTTGAAAATTTAATTGATATTCTTTGAGCCTTATGGGCCGCCTTTAAAACGTGTTCTTTCAGCAAATACCCAAAGCCCGCTTTTTCAAAACGTAAGATAAAATCATCAT
>JAYQWI020000713.1:0-2840 GCA_035871815.2 Candidatus Parabeggiatoa communis | reverse complement strand
AGAAGTTTATCAAGAACAGATCAACAAAAAGTATGGTACCAAGTTCAATATCCCCTCAGTGTATTACAGCACTTTGATGAGCGTTGCTTATGGGCAAAGCGCCAAAGAAGCCGCCTTAGATGGACAGATTATTAGGGCCACAAAGTTAGAAGAAATTGCCGCGAAGTAAGTCGTTAGTTGCACTATGGTGGGTTGATGTACTGCCCACCATGAGAAATCAATCGAAAACACAAGCCACATTCACCCAATCAAATTTTTTGATAGAACGCTGATGACACTAATTATCATGATTTACGCTGATTGTTTAATCAGTCAAATCAGTGTTCTTACTTTTTATCATTTTCTTTTCAGCTAGTTCTTGCAAAAGTTGGAGTGCAAACTTTAGTTTGCAAAGATTGTTTCTGTTGACGTTCATTCCAATTTAGAATTTTGCGCGAATGAATATCAACTTATAGATAGAAACCAAAATACCATGACATTATTTGAGATTCTGACTGTCATTATTGGTAGCCTCACCGCTTGTATATTACTTGTACAAGCCGGATTAGCTTTGAAGGCTATCAAAGCCGATCATGAGCGGCGTAAGAAACAAGCCACCATCGAATTTGTTCAAAAGATACGACCAGCATGGCTGGAGGCCAAAAATAAGCTTGAAGAAAGATGGGGTAAAAACCCACTTACCTCAAAAGAGTTAGAAGAAATTGATAATGATTTTCAACTTCTAAAGCTTGTGAAAAATTTGCTTGGGCTTTTAGAACACTTATCCGTCGGTATGAACACAAGTGTTTATGATAAAGACCTGCTTTTTCGTATGTCTGGACCGTTTTTGATAAGTATTCATAATCGTTTTCGTTCATACCTTGATAAGGTGCAACGTAGAAATCCAACAGCATATATTGAGTACCAGAACTTGGTAAGTGATTTTGAGGAAAGAAAAAGAACGAAACCAAGTACAAAAGGGGACATTATACATAGTTAATTACTCACAAGTGGCTGATTGATTCATTTTCTTGTCATGAATGTTGATTTTTAATCATTGTCAATCAGTTTAATCAGTCAAATCAGAGTTCTATACATAATGTAAGGATTTTGATACCCGTTTTGTCATACCTCAATATATTACAGAAGCAACAACTTCCATGATTGACGCTGATTGATGAGATCAGTGTCAATCAGTTTAATCAGTCTTCTCAGCGTTCTATCTATTTATCATTTAATCCCCAAACCTAAAGTAAACTGAGTATTTAGCCATGTCTCTCACAAAACAGCAAATTTTATCTACTGTTCAAGGTTTGCCTGACACCATTGAATTAAATGAATTTATAATCTTATTTAGCACAATGGATTTAAAGACTGCAACGACTTCACAACCTGATGTCACGCAAACCTCGCTTTTAGAAGCCGCCAAAAAATATGCGGGTTGCGTAGAAGGGCCAGCCGATTTATCGACTAACAAAGCCTATTTAGAAGGATATGCCTTCTATCCCAATCCATGATTAACAATTATTACAACCAATTGTTTACCTTTATTTATTGATCCTTCCTGATTGAGAATAATGAAATGCACTATTTTGAAAATTTCAAAAGCTTTGCTAAAGCTGAACTTGATTTATCGACCCCTTTTACGGTTATCATTGGGCCTAATGGTTCGGGTAAAAGTAATCTAATTGAAGCCATCGAATTACTTTCATTTATTGCTGATGGTGGCCCTTTGCATAATATTACCGATATGGGTCGGGAAAATCAGGGTTTACAAATTCGCGGCAGTTTGTCAGGCTGTCCCCGCTATGGTAACAACGTTTTTTCTTTGCGTTTTTCTGGGGAGTTGATGAAAAAAACATTTTCCTATTCAGTGACACTCCAAACAGAACCCACTCCCTTAATAAAGCAAGAAAATCTTGTCTACAATAATAGAACTATTTTTGAAACAATCAATAAAAAAACAGAGCGTTATAAAGATGATATTTTGGTTCGATACGATCATTTTGCACAAGATGGCAAAAAATCTGAGGTACCGGTATTATCTTCTCAATCCGTTATTTCACAATATCCAGAATTGGCCACTAAAAATCAACAACGTGATGAATATATTCAGATTTTAAAAAATATTAAGCATTCTCTTCATAGGCCTTTTGTTTTTGAACCGAATCCAAAACAGATGCGTCAATATGAACGAGTCGGCCCTCGTGTTCTTGCTAAGGATGGCGCGAACCTCTCTGCTGTTTTATATGCATTAGCGCATGGCAATCTAACCGATATTCAAACTATAGACAGATTACTGAATTGGCTCAAAAAATTCTCGGATAGCCCATATCAAGCCTTTGATTTTGATATGACAAAATACAATAGTGTGATGTTTGGTTTAATAGAAAGCCATGACAACTATTCAATCGGGGCGAATCTCTTATCAGATGGGACTCTGCGTCTTTTAGCCATTTTAACTGCCCTTGAAACAGTGGAACCGGCTTCATTAATGATCATTGAAGAGTTTGATAATGGCTTACATCCGAGTCGAATTGAAATGCTCATCAACGCGATTTTTGAGTGTTGCCAACGACGCAATATTAATGTTTTGGTAACCACTCATAATCCGGCAACACTGAATACTTTAGAAATGCCGGTAGAACAACTTGAAGGCTTAATTTTATCGACTTGGGATAACACCGAACAAACTGCTAAACTCACCCGTTTTTTTGATTTGCCACGTTTTGAAGCCTTCCTTGAAAAAGGACATCTTGGTGATTTAGTCACACAGCGTCTCTATGAACGCTATCTCGTATCCAATTTTGAAGACAAACATCATCAAGAGGTGTTGGCATGGCTAGAAAATCTGCCCTAAA
>JAYQWI020000712.1:0-14200 GCA_035871815.2 Candidatus Parabeggiatoa communis | reverse complement strand
TCAACAGGCCGAAGCGTGTCAAAAACAGCATACCTTTTCACCTTGGGTGATCAGCACGGGCAAAGGAGGCAGTGAAAAGCCGGGCTATCTCGCTTATCCCGATGTGTCTCTCTACCGCCATTGTATGGATGTGGCGATTATCGGTGCTATGTTGTTTTTCTATGCTCGGCAAAAGGGAAAAATGCGGGATATCACGGATGTGGAAGATGCGGAAAAGGCGCTTAAAATCCTCTTTGCGATTGCTTTTTTGCATGATGCGGATAAGTACCGAGATTCTGCGTTAGCGTTTCATGAGACTGATTCTGAAAGTCCGACTTATGATCAAGTGAAAGCGCTTTATGAGGTGTTGGCAGTCGATCACTGGACAGATTTAACGGTTGAGGATTGTTTTGCTTTAGTGTCTCGGGTAGAAATCAATCGCGGTAAAAAACAGGCTATTTTTGCTGAACCGCCTTCTGATAGGCAAATGGATATCTTGGCTGAAATGATATCAGTCGGTGATACCTTGACTTCTATTGCCAGTCGTGAGGGTTTTGAGCAGATGATTGCGGCTTATAACCAACGTTTAGCCGCTTTAGTCGCTCAGTATGCTGTACCCAATGACAAGTTAAAACTGTGGGTGTTTCAACAAACACCGGTGGTGTTATGCCATTTACAACAGGTTTTCTTAGATCAGTTGTACTATGAAAAGCGTTTTCCTTTAGTGTGTTTGTTAGAGGGGCAGCGTTTATGGATATCTTTACAGGCCGATTTTGATTTAGAAGCGGTTTTTGACGTATTAGAGGAAAACTTATCGCAAAATTTCCCCAGTATTAAGCGTAATCATACGAATGGTGAATTGAATTTATTGCATTTGCATGATGTCGAAACGTTAATCAGAGAGGCTACCGATGCGGCCAGTTATGGTTCACGCTTTTTAACAATACACAGCAAAGATTGGGATCAGGTGATCACTTATATCAGAAGTTGGGCAGCTTCGGTGAGCGGTTTAGTGGTGCTTGAAAAAGGAACGGGTAAATTATTGTTACCCCTGGCACCTGATACGAAAACTCAAGAGAGCTTTGAGCCAACAGGGCAGTATTGTTATGCCTTGGCGATTGCGGCCGCTTTACGGGTTGATAGTAAGGGGAAAGTCTTTGATGAACGGATTCAGCGTTTAAAATCCTGGCAAGACGGTATGCTCAGCAGGGCTTTGCAGCAAGCTTTACCTGAGGTTGACATAACTTTTCAATAGATTTTTTTATCATTCCACAAAAAAAAGCCCCAAGGTACAAACCAAGGGACTACTTTTATGACGATTTTCTCTTTTCTAAGCTATGTTCGTTTTCTCTTATTAAAAGAAGACTTTTCTTCTTCCTTACTTTGTCTTTCGGTTGTTTTTGGCATGGCTAACACAGCCGGTGTAATAAACACATATTCAGCCAGTTTTTGACTTGGTGCATATCCAAGTTTTTTAATTTTTTCTTTCTCATTTTTTCCTCCTTCCTTAGTATTTTTAGTAGGAGGAGTGTACATATCACCTTGGGCAGAAACGGGTAAAATATAAACACGTTCTTTTCCGAAAACGGTTTGGAGTGTTTCTATTAAACCTTTTTCTATTCTGTTTGTTAGTGACGTTTTATCAGCTTCTTCAACATCATCTGTTCCAAGAGCATCACCTATCTTTTTTAGATAATCAATGGCTTTATCAGAAATATCATGAATCACCTTACGTTGAGTCTCCAATAAATCCATGTCATCTATTGAAGCTGACCGTTTTGAAGTTTTAGATTGGGGATTTGGACGAAATCCAGAACCTCCTACAGATCGTAAACCTTTCAATGTTTCATTTTCCGGCGTATATCTGGATCGTATTAAAAGTCCTTCTTTTTCCAGCTCTTTACAGAAACCTGAAAGAAATCTAATTGTTTCTTTTTCTTCATCATTGGCGATAAAAATATCCAACTTGGGAATAACACAAACGAAATGGATATGTCGTATATCTTCTTCGTTTCGTATCTCCCTCAAATCTTGTATTAGTTTGCCAAGTAACTGAATCTGACTAATTTCTGCTCTGCTCTTTGGCTCGCCAGTTTCTTGTTTGGATGGTTCGTTTTCTTCCCTCCGTTCTTCAAGAGTTTGTTCAAAACTGTCTTGCAATTCTTTCCATTCTTCTTTGCCTTTACCGTGTGTTAATGCCGCACGAATGGAAGGTTCAATAGAAAGATCAAAAAAGAAGATAATCGTTTCAGTATGTTTCAGAACACCTAAAACAATGGGGTGAGTACCTTCTCTTTTCATGCTACGTGCAGCCACTTCGCCCGGTATATCCGTAAAAACAAAGTTGGCTCTATTTTTTACATCGCTAGTTGATTCAACAGTTAATTGAATACTATGACGTGTACCTTCCTTAGTAGGCGAAGGTAAAATGCCTTTCCAAAAATTTTCTGTATATTGCTCAACCATTTCTATATCTTCATTGGAAGTCAATATGACTCTCATTCCCAAGGCTTGAGCATTGTCATAAAAAGTGGTTAATCCGGTGAGCATGACTGTAGATTTGCCAGTGCCCGGGCTACCTATTAAAACAACGGGATGTGTCAACTCTTCTTTTGGATACCACCCACATTGATCTTTGATACCCGTATAAAAGTTAATGTCAGTTTCCTGCTTTTTATTGGCAGATGATTGATGATCTTCTGGTGATTTAGAACCTGATTGTCCAGTGCAAACGAAGTGAACAAACTTATTTATGTCTCCTTGCGTCGTCTTAATAATTTTGGCAAGTATCTCATTCCCATCATTTTTACCCTCGTTGTCTGTTTCAGAGTTAGTACGAGTCACTTTTAGAAAGTTATCACTCCAACTGAAACCTTTACGTCTTGTGATAACTTTAGCAGTAACGAGCTCTTGCAACCTCATTGGAGAAACGATTACCAATTTTGGTAAATCAAAAGGGATGTCTGGTTCTAATAATCCATGAGACAATTTGTTAGCATTTGGAGATTCATGTCCAAATAAGATTGCAAGAACATATAAGCGCCGTATAAAATTTTCTTGCAAGTCTTTTGATTTTTTGTCTTGGTATTTTTTTCCAAATTCTGGCTCATGAAAAAGCTTTTCAATCAAGGAAAAATAACCATAAAAATATGGACAAACCTCCTCAATTAAGGTACGTAAATCCTTGGTTTGTTGTCTTCCTCTGTCTTCTAACTTAATGTCATTCATCCAATTTCTGATTTGATCAAGAACAAGATTCATTATAGGGCCTATAATGAGAGCAGGTTCAAAACCCTCAAGCACATTACTTATCAGACTATCAGAGTCAAATTCTTGAGTATTGTTGAATGTAGACAATGGAGGCAGTTTTTGATGCAATAAAGAATACCATTCGTAATAGTCTAATCTCTCAACAAATGTTTCAAATGCACTTTTTGGGTCAATGTTATATAAACCTAAACTACCTTTCTTGAGTTCTTGGTTATCGTCTTGCTCACGTTTGTAAGGATATTTTCCTACTATGGCACAGTTAAAGCCACGTATATTTAACGTTTTGAGTTCACGTTCAAAACCCTGCAAGTACCTACGGTAAAGACTAATAATATCATTAATCTCTTTCCGAGCATTCACGGTCAATATCATTTCATAACTGCCTTCTTGAGTGATTCCCATAGGCGTTCCACAAGCAGGGCAAATAATATCAACAGTATCTGGGTTAGCCGTCTCAAGAAAATCCTTTATAGCGTTTTTGGGCATTAAAACTTAATTCTCCTTTTTCCAAAATACTAAAAATACATACCCTCAATTAAGAATTTATTCTTTCCTTATTTATCTTGAGAGCACAATTCAGCCACTATTTTCCGTTTTTTGGCTTCCGGTTTTTCTGCGAAAAGATTAGGGCTAGTATAAACCAGCCTACGCAAATTTGAAAAAAATCTTTCAATAGATTTTTCTCGTAAAGCAGTTTCTATGTAAGCCATCTGATATTTATAAAAATCAAGTAATTTATCAATACTCCATTTTGCCACAACTTGTTCGTATCGTGAACGCGCAACTTGGAGAAAATCATCAAAATCATCAAAATCATCTTCATCTGGCGAGAGTTCTTGTTCCTTGGATGGTAATTGTTCAAGTGCTTCCTTTAATTCAGAGTCAATTTGTTCTCCTTTTTCTTTGGGAGCTAACAAAACTTCTTCATCGAATACTTGAAGTAAAGCCACATGTTCACTGAGTTCTGTTAATTTACGTTCCATCTCTTTAATTTCATCTTCAAATCCTTCCAGAACATCAGCAATCTTTACTGAAGAGGTTAAAAAAGCAATGTTGTCATAAATATGTTGCTTAATTTGATGTTGTTCAAGAGCCTTGCGGTAGGCTGTCGTCAAAATGTCCGCTAAAACTTTCATCCGACGGGGTAGCACTTTCCAAAATTCTAACTCAACGTAGCTTAAAAAAGTGATCCAGCTTATTTCTTGTCCTTCGTAGTAATTGTGAAATAAAAAGTTTTCCTCATCCATATTTGTGTAACACTTTTCCCAAAACTCAGGAACCACTTTTTTCAGATGACGATCAATCTGATCACAAATACGATTTGCTTGATGCACTAGGGCATTACCGAGTGATTCGGATTCTTCATCATCCGCCTCACTATTTTCTTCAAGTAGCGAATCTATTTCGCTGACATGTTCTTTGTGAAACTCACGAAGAATAGATTCTACTTTTTTCTGGCACTTGCCGATTGATTTCATGATCTCTTTTTCTAAACTACTATTTTCCAGAGGATCATATTTTTCTCTCAGAAGTTGACAAATAGCATCTAGTGCCTTTTTTCCTTTCTCAATTTCACTGGGAATCAGACGATTTTCAATAAAATCTGTCATGTCTCTTGTTAAGGTAGGAATATTACTGGCTTCTAGTGCTTTATCATATTCCTGTGGTTTAACGCCTAGAGAACGAGCAGCATTTTCATAAGAGTCAGGCGCATTCACGGCTTTTTCTTGCTGTGCTAATTGAGAATAAAAAGCAACAAAGGCAGAAGTCTTATAGTCATTTTTTATCCCAAGATACTGGGTTGTCTCCTTTAAACGAGCTTGTAAGTGACTCATTTCCTCATGAATATCTTTATGAAATTTGTCCCAAAGATTAACCACTAAAAAAATGCTTTCTGATGAATTAATATTTTTTTTGACAAGGTTATATAACGGAGAATTATTTTCTGGAAGCCGTTCTGGAGACACTGTCAAAACAACAACGTTCGCTTCTTCTACCCCTCTTATGAAGAGTAAATTGTGCATAGGTATGTCAGTGCTAAATCCCGGCAAATCAACCAAACAAACATTTCGAGGTAATTTGAATTGTGGTTGGTTTTCAGAATAGTCAGGGGATGTAATTTGATAACTAATTGACTCGATTAAGTCAATTTTACGATATTCATCTTTATTTATCGGATTACCTTCATCAACTACTTTCCATAAATATTCTGCCATTTGGGAAGAAAGAGGCATTTCCCAACCATTTACACTTTTGTGTAAATTTCCTCGCAGTTCGGATGGAATCAAAAAACTAAGGAGATCATCATCAGCACTATGACGAACATAACACTTTACGATATTAGCTAAAGAATATCGTATTTTTTCAAATGTTTCTCTATCACTTAAAGAAACACGAGTTGACTGCCAATCCAACAATTCTTCACTGATATCTTCACTCAGTTCGTTTGGTAGTTCTTCATCTATCTCATATTCTTTAATAAAATCCTCAATCAGGGTAAAAATATGGTTTTGTTGACGGGGAACAATAATTGCTTTTTCTTCATTTCCCTTGGGAACAAAGAATACTGTGATGATTGTTCCTGTTACTGAACTCACTTGATGTGATGGCAGTAATTCACGCCCACCAATTAATGCATTAATCAGTGCGCTTTTCCCAGCACCAGTAGAACCAACAAAAGCAATACGATAAGGCAGCTTATATTCAAGTGCCTTTTCAGCAAGCTTCAATTGCTTTTTAATGTCCGCGTCTTTGTCATCAAATAAGAGGCCATTTGGCTCAAAATGCTGACGAATGTTCTTAAAGCGGATAAATTGTTCTGCAAATTGCTTGGCTAGAAAATTGTCAATTCCAAGGTGGTATTGAATGTCTGTAATTTCTGGGGACGATTCATCAGACAATTCATCTGCGCTTTTACCTTGAATGTCTTTAATTTTTTGAGACCATTCATCAGGCAATTTATCTACGTTTTTATCGGTTAAAAAAGCTGGAAATTGAGTAGACATAATTCATGTTTCTTGTAAAAAATAATTGGAGTCATGCGCCCTTTTTGAACAAGGTGGAAGTGAAACAAAGAGGGGAAAGGTTGTAAAATTCTACCTATCCCCTACAGGTACAACACCAACATAAGTTGGCATTAATCTGAACTGACGAAAGAAAATCTACGTCATCTGTTTTTATTTTTCGGTAAAAACAACCGGCTTGGCTAACATTTGATAACCAGATAATACCCCAGGCACGACGGTAAATTTGACAACCCCTTTCTGTGGACAACCCGTTGCAAGTTCATGCTCTTCGGGGTCAAAAATATCTCCTTCTATAGCAAAAGATAGTTGGCAAGGCGGATTAGTGCTAACCAGTTGGCAAATGATATCAAAACCTTTCTTAGCTTTTTTTTCCAGTTTTTCTCCCCAATTATCTGGTAATTTCAATTGAGATAACATATTTGGGCAGTGTAACTCAAAAAAATTATCAAATTCCAAGAGCGGTTGTCGATTTCCCAATTGCCGAAATTGCATTTTATAGGCTTTAACTAAAATAAACTTTGATAAAGTTGCCTTAGTTTCAGCAATGAAGACAACACGTTTATCTTCTTCTTGCAATTCTTGTTGTTGGGAAAAATAACTGTAAATATCATCAGTAATGACTTCTAGGGATTGTTGTGTACAAAAAGCCCTATAATCCGTTACAATTTGATAATTTTCGGGCTTTTCATAATCCAAAATGGACTCAGCCGGTTTGTCCTTGAAACTCGCAATTTGCCCTAGCTGCTTATTGACTGTCTGTTGCAATTCATCATTTTGAACTTTCAAAGATTGTTTCTCTGAAAGCAAATTCTTTTTTTCTTGATTCCACTCTTGTTCGTATTGTTGCAATTGGCTCTGAAGTCTATTGAAACGCTGGAAAAGTGGGTCGTATTGGGTTGCAACAAAATGGTCATGTTTGTTTTTGTAGTGAGTGGCTTGCTGTTTAGCCTCTTCGGCTCTCTGTTTAGCTGATTCAAATTTCTTTTTCCATTGATTGATATTGTTTTGTCCATCAATGAGAATATCAGGGAGATATTTTTTGAATCTTTTCCATAAGCTTTCTGGTTCTAATTTTGCATCAAGTGTGGCAATTGTTTTGTTTTTTGACCTCAAATCCTTTTTCAACTCTTCAATCGTGTTGTTTTTATCTCGCAGTTGTTGGTTTTGACTCTCTACTGTTTGAGATAGCTTATCAACAGATTCTTTGCTTTTTACCAAATCGCTTTCAAGCAACTTGAGTCTGGTTGCAACCACATCTTTTTGTTCTTGCTTGCTATCTTCAACATTTTTATTCTGAACATTTCGTTCGTTGAATTCTTCAAGTTGAGAGACTTCCATGTCAGTGGTAACTTTTTCCTTTGCCATTTCTGAGACTCCTTAATTTGTTGCATGTGTTGTCAAAAAGTCTATTTCTGCCGTTACTTCGTTGTCTGAACCCTCAGTGTTGTCTTTTGCATGAACCGTAATTTTCGTATCACCGAAACCCATAACGACCTCAACACTACGATCTAACCCGCCTCTAGTAGAAGGCATCTTCAAATTTATTTCGCCTATTTTTTCTACACCCGGCTCATCTACGAATAACACTTCTTTCTGGGGAGTCGCGTAAACTAAAATATCCGCTCCTTGTTGATATGCACTAGTTACACCAAAAACATTGGCTACTTCATGATTTTTCAATAGACTCTCGCCGGCAATGATAAAGGAACTAAACAAACCATCCAATGATGGTTCTTCTCTTTCTTGGTTAAAACCAAAATGCTTTTCCAATAAACTCGTAAAATTTGCAGCCCCCATTTCTTGGGCTTTTTTCCTAGCAAGAGACAATAACGTGCTGTTATTACCTATTTCTTTTTTCAATTCTTCAATAATTGTTTTGGCTTCTGAAGGTAACTCTTTTCCCAAAAAATCGGAAAGTAGTAGATATACTTCAGGAGTGCTTGTAGATATGGCTACCCCATAACTTAACCGTGCTCGTCTCGCCCGAATAATGTCAGGATTACGTGCAAACGAAGCCGCTCCCATCATGATGGATTTACCGGGTTCACCGGGTATAAGCACTTTAGTTTTGACGTGGCTATCAAATTTTGCCTTAATACATTGTTGTAGAAAACGTGATGTAGCAAAACCACCTACTAAATAGAGATAGTCACATTTACCGCTAATACGATTGAATGCATTTTCAACTTGTGCCAGAATATTGTTGACAACGGGACCAAAAATATCTTCATCCATCACTTCACGAGTAAGCCATACATTAAAACTATTGCCATTTTGCTTGGCAGCAAGTTCTTTTAGTACATTAGGATAATCTTGTTGCAAGACATCACGTAACTCACTTGGTATGCGAAAATTACCACGTTCATAATCAGGAGCAAACCCATATTTAAAAGTTTCCCAATCATCCATCATTTTCAAATAAGCTTCGGGATACTTCGCTTCAAATTTATCAATAGCTCCACCACCTAATATTTTTGCAAAATAATTTAGGAAATTTTTATCAACATCTTTTCCACCATGTCCCTCTGCCGCCCCTGAACCCGGTATCACTTCTCGTAAACCTTTATCACGTCCTTCACGGATAATTTCATGCACAGTCAAATCTACAGTTCCGCCACCACAATCTACAATCATCATGGTGGATTTATTTTCAACAATACCCAATTCTTTATCCGCAACATATAAACAATAAACTGCAGCTGCTTCTGGTTCTAAAGCAAACATAAACCGCCCAGCATCCCAATCACCTTCTTTCAAAATACCCGCTTTGGTTGCAGCTTGTTCCATCATTTGCTTTGCAGCATCATCCCATATAGCCGGTACAGTCAAACACCAACGAATTTGCGTTTTATCTATTGTACTACCTGTGTGATTTTTAACGTCCTGTAACGCAATCGAACTGATTTCACGCAAATAGTCAGCCACTAAATCAATGATTAAAAATTTTTCCCCATCTTCTTCTAAATAGGGTTCTCCATTTTCATCTGTTGGTAATCCTTTATCCTTATATTCATATAGTAGTGTTTTGAACTTTTCAAAAAAGTGATAATCAGTTGCAGAACCTTGTTGTCGCAATTCAACTAAATGTTTTTTAGCTTTGTAGCCCCACGAATCAAAGTTTTTCCCCTTATAAAGCAGGTAAGTTGGTGTTTTCACATAAGGGCTTGTTTGACCCACCAAAGTACTCCATTCGGTATTTTTGTAAATATCACCGGCTGAAGTATGGGCCGTAAAACAATAGGCATAACCTGAAAAGGTTGTACCAAAATCAATGGCAATTGCCACACTAAAGGAACTATACATTTTCTCTCCTTTTAATGATCGTATAAAGTACTACCGTATTTTTTGCGTTTGATATGACCTTCCCGAATCAGCCTATACCAAGTGTCCAAAAAATTTTCTGCTTCTAAAATGAAACCCTTATCTAGCAATCTCAATAATTTATCCAATTTATCAAAATAACCCTCGTCACTTGATAATAAAATCTGCTTTAGCTGTTCAAAGTCACCAATCACTTGCAAATTTTTGCACCCTTTAGCCTGCAAGAAAACTGTAATGGAATAAACAACTTGTTGTTGAGCAAAAGTTTTATCTTCAATATTTGTAAAACTTGCTGCTAAATCCAACGCCAACTCAGGAATCCAATGAGGTAATTGAGCCTCTAATACTAAATATAATAAGCGGTATTGCCCTACCACCATTTCCACTAATTGCTTTTTAAACTTTTCATCAAAGATGACTTTCAACACATCGGCTAACAATTCAGGTAATTTAGGACGTACTTGATAATGCAAAATGTAGTATCGATCCAATACCAAAGCCGCTAACACGCGATGATAAAAAGCCAAGTAACTTAGCAAATATTCCTTGTAATTATTTGTATCAATATTATAACTTCGTCTTACGTGAAAACCATTAGCCCTGTCTTGTTCTTCAAGCAATAATGTTTTTAAGTTGACCTCATCGATCCCCCTACTTTCAACTATCTCTTTCTCTGTTTCTCCAGCTTGTAGCCTCTGTTCACGTTCTTTTTGCCACATACGTGCATTGGTTCTTGCAAGTGGATATAAAATCTCTTTTCTGGAAAATTCTGCAATTTTTTTGTAATGTGGCGTTTTTTCCATCATTTCCCAATAACCAAGATAAATCCGAATTTTGTCACCACTTAATTTAGATTCGATGAATAACGTAGGAATGGATTGGTGTGTCCAATGCAAAATTTCTACAGCATTTTCATTCCCAATCGCTTTAGTTTTATAGCCATTCATAAATTTCGCAGGGCGTATATTGCTTTCAATAGGATAATGCTCTGCAAGAAAATCTCTGAGATTATCAGTCAGATCGGACTCTATTTTCGCAAACCATTCAGTTGCTGGATTTCTAACCGGATCAAATTCCAAAGCTGGTGGAGAAATAATGACCAACGGTGGAACTGGTTTATCATCATTTTTAAATTGTTTGTAAAAATCAAGTGTTGGTGTGACTAATGTACTCAATGGATGTCTATCCAAAAGACGATTGTACTCCGCTGATTCTTTTGAACTTTCGCGGTAAAGATTAGCAACGATGATTTGTGTTTCACGCCCATATTCCTGAACTTTCCATTCATATTTTTTGCGTTCATCAAACATAAAAACTTCAAATTCTAGCCGTTTTTGTAAACGCAAATTTTCACACTCTTGACGAAATTGTTCTAATCTTTGAGCATTTTCAGCGTTTAACTGAGCGAGTTGCACATTTCTTTCAAAGTTGCTTAAATCTCTGGCAAGTTGAAACTCATGTTCTTTTTGTTGTAACTGATATTGATTTAAAAATTGTAATTTGAGTTTATCTAATTCAAATTCTTGCCGTCTTTCTTCTCTTTCTTCCCTAATCTGCTCTAACTGAAAATCCGCCTCAATTCGTTCAAGTGCATTTTGTCTGATAATCCCTAAAGATTGTCTTTGCAGCTCTAGGGATTGGATTTGAGTTTCCACTTGTTTTTGGTGTATTTCTAATTCTTGCTCACTGATATTTATTCGCCTTTCATCTCTATCTCCTCGGATTTTTTCTAATTGAAAATCCACCCCAATTCGATCAAGTGCATTTTGTCTAGTAGTTGCTACAGATTGTATTTGTGTATCTACTTGTTGTTGATGTATTTCTAGCTCTTGTTGACTAATCCCTAAATGTCCCATTCCTGTATAGGAGCTAATGCCCATACTAGCTAATCTGGCCAATTCATCAAATGTTTGATTAATGGAACCATAGTTGTATGGCATTAAAGCACTTGAGCCATAATCTGTCGTATCAGAACCTCCAAAGAGTGAGCCAAAAAAATCACCAATACCGTCCACAATGCCACCAAAAAAATCATCAAACATTTTTTACTCCTTTAGTTTTATAATCTAACATATTGATGCTGTTGAGCCTTCAATTCTTCGGTTTTCCGTTGCTGTGCTTGTTCTTCGTCATGCCATCGTTGTTGTTCTTTTTGCTGCTCTTCACGTAAAATTTCTTCGCGGCGTTGTTCGGCACGCATTTGTTCTTCACGTTGCTGCAGTTCCCTTTCCCGTTGTTGCTGTTCGCGAAAGGCCTCTTCTCTACGTTGTTCCTCCCTGCGTTGTTCCTCACGCCGCATTTCTTCTTGTCGTTGTGCTTCTTGGCGTTCTAATTTCAAAAAATGTTCCCGTTCCTCTCGTGCCGCATTTTGTTGAGCAAGATTTCTTTCATACTGATTTGCCCAGCTTTTTGCATCTCTTTGCTGTTGATTATCATAAGGATCAGGATGGAGTGATCTATTAGCATTACCAAAACCAGCAGAAGCAATTATTTGTGACGGGTCTTGGTTATCTTTCAAAACAGTCGTATGATTATTAGGGCTATGAACAGAGGCAATAAGGTGATCACTGGTTGCCCAAGCTTTTTCAAATTGCTCTATAGGAATCATGACACCCTTGCCATTATCTATACCAGGATCATTCAAAATGACTTTCGGGTGTTCACTGTCATTATTTGGATAAAGCATTCCGATGACTTCCACAGAATGAATAGCCAAAGCATGATTAGATTATGGTACAGGCCACTCGTTAGCCCACAAAACATTAGAATTAACCGCAACGGTTATTTTTTGGCCTTCTGCAAGTTTTTCTTTGAGTTCATCTAGTGTTCCATTATGATGACGTTCAATAGGAAAACCATGTGTTTCATATAAATGTCCAATGTAATCTGACGAACCGCCTCCGCTAGAAAGATGTGAACCATCACGAATGGCTTCGTGATGTAAGGCTGATTCCGAAAAATGTTTGGCAGTGAGACTTTCTAACCCCATTTGTTGAGCCACTACATCACAATCATTAAAAGATTGCTTATGCCAAAATAGCATGTCATAACCAGGATTGCCAATCACATCACCTTGTGGATGAGCCGGGTCAAAATTTTGATGAACCGAATGATTATTATACGAATATTGTGAATGTGCATCAAAAGTTGGCACATCAAAAATAGAGGTATGATGTTGATTGGCTATATTGTTATGTTCAGAAAAAAGATCATGATCGAGTCCATTTTTTTGCTCAGATTGAGCAGAAGGATCATCAAATGAGTTAGTAATAAAAGAATTCATTATTGCCTCTGTTATTGATCTCGACAAGGTCACATTCGAGCCATGACGTAAAGCCAATCATTTCGTTACCCTACGTAATAGGGTCAATGTGACATTGTCAAATTAGGTTTAGTCGATAAATTCGCTTTGTCAATCATGCTATAACACTTTTTATGGGTAGAATTAAAAATCATATCAAAAAATGAACAACTGTTCAAATACGCTTTTGACTGAGGGCGCATTTTAATTTAAATAGGCTGACATTTCACGTCTAAAATTATGACATTTGAAGTATCAATACAATAATTGAATTTCTGATTAGACTCAGGCGTTGTCGAAAAATAACTTCACACTTTGCTTAAGCCGCGTAATTACAGTTTCAAGGTTCTCAATTATTAGTTGTTATATATCGACAATGTCTTAGCTTGCTTAATTAAAGTGGTAGGCATTTGACGCTATCCACAGAACATGTCTATCTTGTGTTACTCATAACAGCCTATCATTGTGAGTTTGAGTCTATAACAAACTCATTGAATTTAAGTTTAGTTGATAAATTCGCTTTGTCAATCATGCTATAGCGTTTCCCGATTGAATGAAGTACAAAGGCGAATCAATCATAAAAATCAATTAAAAGGCACAATCCAGAAGGGGGTTGAATGTGTGTGAAACGCAGTAACTGTAGAGCGAAACTCGGAAATGGTGGGTTTAGCTTCGCTGGTCTTCGACTCCGCTACGCTCCTACCCACCCTACATCAAAAAAAATGTATTTAACCTAATCGGGAAACGCTATATAACACTTTTTATTGGTAGAATTAAAAATTCTATAAAAAACTGAACAACTGTTCAAATACGCTTTTGACTGAGGGCGCATTTTAATTTAAATAGGATCACATTTCACGTCTCAAATTATGACATTTGAAGTATCAATACAATAACTGAATTTCTGATTAGACTCACACAGTGATCTCTGTGTTGAAAAGAAAAATTGTTAAAAAACTGATGAGAGTTAAGGAGATAGAACGCTGATTGAACTGATTAAACTGATTAACGCTGATCAAAAAAATCAGCGTAAATCAGGCCATAATCAGCGTCATCAGCGTTCTATCATATCACTTATAGAAACCAATCATGCATAAATTCATTAAACTTTATATTGATTTGCCCAAACACTGTCGCACGACGATTATCAGTGATCGTGATAGGGTTGCTAATTTATTAATTGCGGCTATGCGAAAGTATGGATATCGGCACCAAAACAATACACCTGCGCGTTGGGGTTTCGGTGTGGTTTCAAAACCCTTAAATGCTAATTCAACTAATCCTAAACAATGGCTCCATTTAG
>JAYQWI020000711.1:0-4665 GCA_035871815.2 Candidatus Parabeggiatoa communis | reverse complement strand
TTGATGCTGCCATTATTTACGAAGCTCAGCGTTTAAAAAACAAAAATAATCAAGTACATATTTGGACAATGGATCAGGCGCTAAAAAGCCATGAACCTGATACCGAAAACAATCCATTTGTAGGGCGCTGATTTTTGAGAGGCAAAAATCAGTGTCATCATGACAATCTGCGTTCTATTGATTTTTTGGATAGAACGCAGATTTAACTGATTATCATGATTTACGCTGATTTTTAGATCAGTGTTCCACGCTAAAGTTTTTGTTTGCCTCAACTTTAGCGTGGAAATCAGTTTCATCATGACATGAGGCGTTCTATTACTTTCCACTCGTCAAAACGACACCCCACACTCCTCAATATCTGGCTCTTTAGCGCCCTTTGCGCCTTTTGCGTTTATTTTCTTTACACCGCAGCCCTCACAATAGCTTCTCACACCAAACACACCAAATTTTCCCAAAGAGAGATCATTACTCATAATAAATAACAAATAACCCATTACTGATTAATGAGTTCATTTGAATCCATTTATTCCCCCTAAAATGCAAAAACCATCACAAGCTAAATGATTGATTAATAAGATCATTATATCAGCAATATAACAGATGTGTGATATCCCAAATGGATTGATTTAACACTTTTGTACTGATGTACACCTAAAAACGTATTTACCATACGCGCCGTCAAATCAAATTCACTTTTCAGGCATTCAAAAATTTTATTGAAATTGATTAGCAATATCTTATACTATATTCGTTCTTCAAATCTAATTGCTTTATTCACATTGATATTATTGATTAAAACAAGAGGTCAATTATGACAGAAAGAGAGGCCGTACATTACGGCCAAGTAGAAATCATTCCCGGGATTCAGTGCGATGGGTATGTATTGGATGAAGGCATGGCATGTTTAAGTGAACGCGGGACTGCTGATTTGTTGGGGATGGATCAAAAGGCCTTAAATCGATTGAGGACTAACTGGCCTATAAAAACGCTCAAACCGTTTATTGATAACGATTTACCATTGAGGACTAACTTAGTAGAAGTGATAGCTGAAAATAGTCCTCACAAAGGTGTGAATATTGCGGTTTATGATACAACAGTGATTGAGACGCTGATTTTTGCATACTCAATGGCATTTGTTCATTGTAAATTACGTGAAAATCAACGTCACATAGGAGAAAGAAGTGTTATTTTACTAAAAGCTCTTGTGATAACAGCTTTAGACACTTCCATCAAAGAAGCCTGCGGCCTACCTGCGAACATCCAAACAACCGCCCAAAAGAATTACACAGACATTGTCGAGTTAATGAAGGAATCGGGTTTAAAATGTTCGGTGAGTGATGACATTGCGATTAAAACGGATATTACTGATTTTCTTAACATTCCGCAAAGTACGCTTAACAGTTTTCTTGGTAAGCATCGGGATACGATTAAACCCATTAAGCTTGATCGTCAAACGATTCGGGCTATAGGTTCCAAAGCCTTGCGTATGAATGGTTATCATATACAAGATGTGGGAACGGTAGCTTTAGGTATGGATAGCGTCGTGGGCATTGGTTTGAAAGAAAAGATGTTTGGGAGTGTGAGTCGCTTAGCTTCATTTGAAACAAAGGGTGAAATTGAATGGCAGCAGGTATTAGCCGAGATTTTTGCCGGTTTCAGTTTCTATCATAATTATCAAATTGGCCCTTATCGCGTTGATTTCTACGTGAAAGAATTAAACCTTATTCTTGAATGTAACGGCTATGACTGTCACGTTAATTATGATCAGGTTTATGAAACACAAAGGGAACGATTTTTAAATGACTATCGCATCGTGCGTTTTCATTATTTAACAGATTGGAAAACTTTAGTGAATGCAATCCTAATGGCTAAAGTGGGCACGATTACAAAATTATACCATTCTGTTTATCCTGAAACGTCTAAAAGTTCAGTTACCGAATTAAATTGAATTGTATTTTAACTGATAACTGCCCCCCCAAAAAAGTAATAACGCAAAAGGCGCAAAAGGCGCAAAAGACGCAAACGATATTTTCTCTTTTTTGAGCGCCTTTAGCGTTTCCTAGAATTAAGATGGGATCGCTTTAAACGGCCTCTTGTCCTTTTTTTATAAGCCTGTCATAATACGCGCTTTCTATTTAGCAGTTATCAGTTCCACGCAAAAGTTTTTGCGCGCAACTTTTGCGTGAACCGAAGGTCAGCGAAGCTAAATGTGGAAATCAGTTATCAGTTATATTGGAGTTCAAAATTTATTTTGAGTACTATAATCCTCAATGTGAGGCCATTTAAATAGCCGCTTCGCGCCTTTCCAGCGAAGCTAAAGATTGCTTTTAGAACGAATTGAATCGCAGTTTAACTGATAACTGATTTATCTTGAGATTTTTTTTTCGCAGATTAAGACCGAAAAACTGACCTAGATCAAGGCAATAATAAAAACACCGTTCATAATGAGCGCCCATCAATTCTTTTGATTAAGTTGAATTACACGATAACTGATAACTGAAAACTTCCCCTTGTTTTAAATGTAGGGTGGGTAACGTGTTTTTGTTGCCCACCAGATGATAACTTAAACATCAACTTGGTAGGAGACATTATAATTAAATAGATACACATAAGTCTTTTAACATTTTGATCGGCGTTTCATGCAAAAACAGAATTTCACATTTCACGCGTGAAATAAAGTTGCGCGCAACTGGCGCAAAAGCCGAAGGCCAGCTTCGCAAAATGTGAAATGCTGATTGTCATGATTTCGTCGCGATAGTTTTTGCGCGCAAAAACTTTTGCGTGAACCTTCGGTGTGCTACGCTGATTTTTTTAAATCGACAAATATTTTAATCAGTGTTGATCATGAGAATCATGAGAATCAGCGTTCTATCTAATCTATCACTTTCATCACATTGATCTAAGCACAACCCAAAATGTTAAAAGACTTATGTGTACCTACTTAACTATATAAATACAGATGATGGTAACGAAAAGTAAAATTGATGAAAGTCACAAAGAATATTGGAATGACAATTTAGACAAGACAATAAAGTCGCCGACATCATGGGAAATATCTTCATCTCAACTTTTCCGTGCAGCAGGAATTCTATGGAAAACGTCCGAAGAAGACTTGCAGAATCTCTTTTCAGAAGAAAGAAATGAACTGAAACCTGATGATACACTGAAACAATTCAATAAAATTGGATCAGTAGCAATGATGTTATATGGGTTATCTATAGAAAACTTGCTAAAGGCTGTTTTAATCAAGAAAGGTGATGCATTTAAAGAAAATGGTAAATTTAAATATGCTCATCACTGTTTACTTGACTTAATAAAAAAAGCGGATATAGGAATAACAGAAAAAGAGAGGCTTTTATTGGAAAAATTGGAGAAATTCATCCTTTGGGCTGGTAGATATCCACTACCATTTAATGTTGAAGACAAGCTAAATATAAAACTTGAAAATGGTAGTTCTATTCCCCCAAACACGATAAGCTATCCTTTTGATAACCAACTAATTCATAAACTTTTTAGTAAAATAGAAGACTCACTGGGAGTAGAACAATCACTGCGAGTCATGGATGGCACGTAGAAAAATAATTGGGATCGGAGTAAGATTAGTTCTATACTTAGCACCGCCATAAATTGCGCTTTTTTGGCGTTTTCCTCTTTTAAAAATGGGGATTAACGACAATTTTGAATTATGCAAAAGCGCAAATTGTGACGGTGGACAGCAAGCGTAGGGTGGGTACTCGCTGCGCGGAAACCCACCGTTCCAAATAAAAAGCCCCAAAGCATTAACACGCAAGCGTAGCACGTAGGTTGGACTGAGCTTGCGAAGTCCAACGCTAAAAACTCAATTTATTTTCAAGATTTGTTGGACTTACCGAAGTCAGTCCAACTTACGAGCTTATTAATGAGGAAAATTTATATGCCTATTTTAGGTATAGTTATTTCTGTTTCTGTAACACTCGTCATAATTTTTGTTTATGGACTTGGACATGGACTTGGACAAGCTATAGGGGAGGCTTTAATTATTGCAATAATTGGTGGGGGATTAATTGCTGGAATGATGGATGGGTAGCTAGGTAGCTCGTAGCTCGTAGGTTGGAGTGAGCTTGCGAACTCCAACAAAAAAGCTAAAAAATCAATTTATTTCTAAGGTTTTTTGGACTTCCTTCATTAGTTCAACCTACGAGCTCCAAATCTACTCGTGCTATATAACCATAAATTGATTCTGATTAATTAAACAGCGAGCGTAGGGTGGGTAGGAGCCTCGCTACAACCCACCATTCCAAATAAAAAGCCCCAAAGCACAAGCCAAGGGACTTTTTATTGTCCACCCATCATCTGTTTAAACTTTTTTGCTATTTCAAAATAGTACCTTTTCATTTTGGGCAGGTGTCACTAAGCACGTAGCTCGTAGCTCGTAGGTTGGAGTGAGCTTGCGAAGTCCAACTAAAAACTCAATTTATTTTCAAGGTTTGTTGGACTTCGCAAGCTCAGTCCAACCTACGAGCTATCATCTGTGAAGAGCATCCAGAAGAGGCGATTTGTCAATGAATGGGAACCGGGCAGATAAATGTCATTTTGTCTGCCCTGTCTAATCCCATTTCTACCCCATTTTCTAATTTCAAACCAGCAATACGGGAAAAATGACGTTTGTTATTGGTACCTAAAATA
>JAYQWI020000710.1:0-4240 GCA_035871815.2 Candidatus Parabeggiatoa communis | reverse complement strand
GTGTTATATATTTTTATGTATTTTTGATACTTTAAAACACCAAATCAGCATGAAAATAGATAGGCCAAAAAAAGCGCTCAGTCAACACCCCAGGCGCATTCCCAAAAAAACATTATCAATCTTGCCCTTCGCAAAATAAATTTTGCACTCCAAGGGCAGCTTCGCAAAATAAATTTTGCTCTCCAAGGGTAGCTTCGCAAAATAAATTGGGTGCAGTCACTTTACTACGACATAGATCGTAATATTTCTGGTAAGTTAGAAAATTTGGCCAAATGATTTCTTTGATACTCTTGATGGAGGTGATAATTCCAATACTCATCAAGATCCTGACTTTTAAGAATCGAACGAAGCTTAAGAACCGCTTCTGCTCCTGCTAACCCCCACCGTGCACCAGTTATGTCCATTCGGTCTTTGACTAAAAATCGGCAAGTTCCTTCAATAACTCCAGTGCCGATAGGATAACCGGATTGAAGATAGTCATAATAATTCGTGTAAGCCGATCGTTTGGCAATATAATTCGCCGTTTTTTCAACCACTTCTTTCTTATCTTCTGGTAAACGTTTAGTAGCCGACATGCGAATGCTTCCTGCTGTTTTACGTCCACCTTTTTCGAGTATAAGTTGTAATTTTGATTCCACCCAACGTTCACATGAAAGGCTTCCTTCTTCAAAAAACTGATGAGCGGCTTTCCATAGATATTCAATCACATGTACAATATCTAACACAATCGTTGCTTGTACTCGTTGTCGTTGAAGTGCGGCTTTAATCTGCTCAATTTGGTAATCTTGACCATCTACGAGTACCACCCACTCCTTCTTCTGATCCGGATCTCTTTTTACCGCATGAACGACTAGATTATCAATAGTTTCAGCTGCATCTTTCTCAACACTTGCCCACAAACGTTTAGCAACTGGCCTAGGTCGTCTGAGATTGGCTTGATGCCGATAATATTCATCAAACACATCTTTAGGATGGCGTATAAATCGATCCACATAATAAATAGATGCAACTTGTGCTATTCTTTTGGCGTTCCGTTTTTCCCCTTTTGATAAGCGAGTCTTATGTTTATTTTCGATTGTCAGGCGACGTTTTTTAGTAGCTTCTCTCAATCCTTCTGGTCGCATAACGATACCTTTACCATCTGTGGTTAAAACCATTATAGGACAGTTCGTAGCGGTAGTTGGTTTACCTTTAGCTTCATAAAATGAATCAAAATCAGAAGCGGAATTTTGAATCAGTGTCATTGCCCTACCTTTACTAATGGTTACACTAGTAACCTCATGTAGCAATTGTAATGCTTCCTCAATGGAACCTTTAGCAACTTCACTAATTAAGAGTTTTTGCAATGGATAAGAAAAGGAACTTGAAGGAAGTTGAAGAAAAGCATCCATCGGATATAGACTTGGATGTCCTCGTGTTGAGTAACCCACTCGATGTAATACGACGGTTCCTTCGAGCGTTTGAATTTTTCTTGACATAAAACGTTTATGTGTTAATTTGATCTGGCTCGAAGTAATCACCTCAGAACCAACATCACCATCTCCACAATTATTTAAATATCCCTGTAGTAGATGTTTACTCAGCTCTCGTCCTTTATTTCGCAAACCATTTTCAACCAGATGTAAGCTTTTTAACATGGAAGCTTCATCCTCTAATTCGTCTTTGATTTGGGTAAAAAATTCTTCGGCATCGGAAAATCCAATTGAACGAAAATGTAATATTTGTTGAGCCACCATAATCACTTAACTTTTTTAAAGTATAGAAAATTTTATAGAACATTCTAATCTAAAAAGATCATATCTGTCCATAATTTCTCAATTTTTATGTCGTAGTAAAGTGACTGCACCCAAATAAATTTTGCTCTCCAATAGCGCCGAAGCAAAATAAATTTTGCTCTCCAATCGGGCCTTCAAGATTTATCGATCTGACCTTTTTTTAGAAATGCGCCCGTTAAGGAACATTATACTCAGCACCGTTATAGATTGAGCTTAACATCATTCTAAAATTTTCTCCATCACATTTTGAAAAGCGGCCATATCTTCAGACTGAACCGCTGCTGCTAATAACTTTTTCAACATGGCTTCGTCGGTGAAAGTCAATAAGTTTTGTTCGACTTTTCGATAAAGGGAAGACTTTGGATCAAAACGCAAGACTAACACATCTAAAATATCACGACGACGTGTGATGATTTCAGCTTGTGCTGGGGTATTCTGTTTCAACTCGTCCGGTACTTTCATCCGACTGGGTGTCGGAAAGTGGGTACAAATAATATAAGTATAAATTGGCTTATTTTTGATCTGCTCCTCAAAATAGAGTACATCCTCATCGGTATGCAACGCGCTAAACACCACATAATAGCCTTCATCTAAATCCTCAGATTTGAGATATTCAGCCAATTGTCCCTTTCCCCTCTTTAACAGAGTATTATTGCTAAATATTTTAGTTTCAATGAGATACCGGTGTTTTTTATAGACAATCAAAATGTCGGTTCGTCCAGCACCTGAAGGCATTTCTATAAAAGTTTGTCCTTCTAAGGTTTCAATAAAAAAGTTAATAAAACCATCAAGAGAATAATGCCAAGCCCCTTCTTTCAGGTTTTCGGTGTCAAACGCTTTGAAACCACGCCTTCGCACGTATTGTCTATATTTTTTGAGTATGGCGTGAATATTTAATCCTTCACCCTTTAGATACGCTTCAAAAGTGTCATTGACTTCAATGCCATAATGGCTCCTTTCACCATTAGACACCGGACGAAATGTTGTGATAATGCATTTGCTATATAACGGCACCAAAATACCTACATGCCCTTCTATATTCTCTATGACACCATTGGCATGTAAATAAGCGATATCTTCACTATAAACACTAAAATCGATGGGTTCGTTACCAAATAACAATCGGCACATAAAGGCCTTTTTCTCTTTAGCCTTTTGGACAATATTCAAGATGTTTTTGTCATATTTTGATTTTAAGAAATAATCCAATGTGACTAAAAAATCATCCGGTGTCACGGTGCGATTGGTGACTTTTTTGACCAGATGTGCGGCTAACGCACAAACGAGGCCTGGCTGGCCTTTGGTATTCTCATAAATGGCCTTTATCACCGCCTGTTCAAATTTTTGCCCAGATTCTGCTACATATTGCTCAATCAATAGAGTCACTTCGGATGGGGTAAAATAAGAGACGGTTAATTCTTCTGCCACATTGAAGGGTGAGGCACCAAATGTGACGAGTTCTGCGATTGTACTGACACCGACAAGGATTAGGGCATGGAGAGCATGGTATTTTTTTCGATGATACATTTGCCGGAAGGCATGCATAATCTCACTTAATACCGAATCAGGTAATCCTTCAAATTCATCAATGACAAGAACAAGGCTTTGACTCTCAATATGTTCAAAAAATGCAACCAAATCAACAGGATTAGTAATGGGCTGTTTTAACTCAATTTGATGTTCTGCCACTTCTTGATGAAGTTGACTATTCAAACTTTGGTAAAATACCTCTGTTGTCACTGTCTTCAAGTGTTCAAAACTAATCCAAATGGGCGTAAAATTTTCAGCCTTAACGGCCTCAAGCAAGAGTTGAAAATAGGTTGTTTTCCCCGTTTGTCTGGGAGCAAAGAGGGTAAAATACCGCCCTTTTCGCACTTTTTCTAAGCCTTCTGCAATCAATGCCTCACGCATGACGGTGTAATGTAGGGCAGGATCACACGGCCCTGTTGTGTTAAATTCGCGCATGAGAAATGTTCTCTAGTAGCAATGGGGGTTTATAGAATTTTCAGAAAATAAATTTAATTTGTACTGTTTTTTGTTCTCACGCAAAGACGCAAAGCTGCTAAGTATTCTTAGCTTGATGCGTGGGATTGATTTTAGATCGATCTAGCCTGCCTTTGGGTACATTATTTACACAGAGAATATAGAGTAGCATAGAGTACCACAGAGTATAAATATAAGATTTTTATTTTTTCTTATGTTGTTATACAAAAAACAAGTGTTTAAGCGCCTCATTTGGCAAATTCAAATTTACCCGCTATTATTAACAATGATACATCATACTCATTTGAAGGAGAAAACTTATGCACGTTATATTGTCGTTTTTATGGGCTTTGATTTTAAGCCTGTGTAGTCTATCCGTTTTCGCTTGGCAAGTCACTTTGCAAGCCGATGACTCGACTCAGAAAGTCATGGTAAGTAATGAGGCTAATCTGAACGGGGTGGATGTTTATTTAGTGGTGTTT
>JAYQWI020000709.1:0-3492 GCA_035871815.2 Candidatus Parabeggiatoa communis | reverse complement strand
AAGATGAAAAGAAAATAGATATAAAAGGAGCAAGATTGGCATATCATGAAAGTGCATTGCTGGCTAAGAGTGATGAAGTACTTAGTGCTAAAAGTGTATTAAATAAACTTAATACTATGAGATTATTAGCCACTGATGATAACACTCAAAAAGTGAATGCTGATGACAACTATAAAACAGAGCTTCAAAAAGCTTGGCGACAATTACAAGCTTTGCCTGATAATTTAGATGAAAAAGCATTTTTTTTAATAGAGCTTGCTAATATGGCTAAGCTGACTCCCCCTTTACGTTTACCACCCACTTCATCAAACGAACAACAACCCTCTTGTTCTCTTCCATTACCTTTGACTCAGAAAGAAGAACAAATACGTTTATTAGCTCTTCAAAAAGCACTTAAGCTTGCTGAACAGAGGCAGGATAAACGTGCGATGACTTATGCTAAAAGTGACTTTGCACAGTTGTATGCAGATAAACACTGTTACTCAGAAGCCATCCGTCTAACTCAAACAGCCCTAAATTATGCCCAATACCCTATTTCTTATTCACAAGGCGAAATAAGTGATGGGGGTGACAGTTTTATTTCAGGTAGATTTAGGAATCAAGGTGAGCAATTTGTATCAACTCGGTTTAATGTTTATCTTCCTTCGTTACTAGATAAAATATCTGAACAAGAATGCCGTGAAAGGTGTTTGTGTCAGGATATTTCATTTGCAAAAAACGAAATGAGAAACCTTTCAATAGAAGAAAGGATAGAAAGAAAAAAAGAGTGTGACGAATCTTATGAAGGACAACCCCGTAAAGCGGATAAAAAACACTTTTTGGAGAACTGTAAAGGTAATTGCCAACTTTTACCACCATTGGCTTTACAGAATTACCACCCTGAATTGCTCTTGCGTTTGGAACGCCAATTAGGGATGTTGTTGGAAAAACAAGAACAACGAGAACAAGCCATTAAAGCCTATGAACGTGCGATTGAACATTTACGAGTTCGTCAAGAAACTCGCAATCTATCGCAGTTCTTCCGTGAAGTGGAAGAAAATACCTATTTTGAATTGGCCGATTTACTACTCCACCAAGCTGTTAAAACACCTGCGGGTAATAAAAAACAGGCTATACTGAGAGATGCCATAGACAACATAGAATCTTTCAAATCTGCGGAATTGCGAAATTATTTTCAGGATGAGTGTATTACCGAGTTTGAAGAAAATGCGAAAACAGTGGAGGAGTTTTTGTCGTCCGATCCCAATAAAACAACAACAGCTATTTTCTATCCCATTGTGCTTGAAGATCGTGTTGAATTATTGTTGGTTTTCCATAATGGTCACATTGAACAGTTTAAATCAGCCATAAGTGCAGAAAATTTTATAAAGAATGTTAAACGCTTCAGAAAATACTTGCAAGAATTCTTACCAAACAATCCTTATGCCCAATTTGAAGACGCTAAAACACTTCATGACGTGCTGATCCAACCGATAAAAGCCAGATTAAAACAGAAAAAGATAGACACCCTCATTATCATTTCACATGATCTGTTATTAACGATTCCTTTTGCGGCTCTGTATGACCGTGAAGGTGAAAAATACATGATTAAAGACTACGCGCTTGCTGTAGCCCCAGGTTGGAAACTCACCGCTCCCAGAAAATTTCAACCAGACGAAACAATTAAGGCATTATTGATAGGTTTGTCAGCACAAGTTGATGAAAAATTCAGAACAACTCTACCAAAAAAAATGCAACTTCCCCTTCCATATGTTGAAGAAGAATTGAATAATTTGTCTGAAATATTCAAGAGGAATGACAGATTGGAAAACAACGATTTTTCAATTTATAATGTGGAAAAATACTTGACAAACAACACTTATTCTATAGTTCATTTTTCCACTCATGGGCTTTTCGATAAAAACGACCCGAACAAGAGATTTTTACTGGCTTATGATGGAATATTGACGATGAATCGCTTGGGGATACTTATCCATACGACTAAATTTCGTGAACAACCCATAGAATTGCTCAATTTAAGTGCTTGTCTTTCTGCATTCGGTAATAAACGGAGCGCGTTAGGACTATCTGGAATGGCCCTCAAAACAGGTGCTCGTAGTGTACTTGGTAGTCTGTGGAATGTGACAGATCAGGTGGGAACACGGGATAATAAATTTGTTGTGACACCTGCTGTGGATATCATGGGATGGTTTTATAAAGCAATCACAAAGCAAGATGGAAACTCATCTAAAGCTAAAGCTTTACAAGAGGCTCAGAAACGGTGGTTGAGTGAACATGGTAACTCAAATAAAGGCTATGATTCCCCTTTTTTTTGGGCACCTTTTGTGGTAATAGGAAATTGGCAATAGCACCCACACTTCAGCATCTTGATACCTCTGAGGTATCCAAAAAACCTCAGAGGCGTTGTTATCAATTAGGGTCGAGGTCGTTTTTGTCCGGCTACACTTCCTGCAATTAATCCATTTTTAACCATAGAAGCATGAGCATATTCTGCATCATTTTTCCTAATCCCCGCTACTTGCTGATATGCTTCAAAAATCCATTGATTTCCCTGAATTGCCAACCCAACAGCCTCCCAAGTCTTTGTTTGTGGTAGGTTGTCTGGTACTGTTGGGGAAGCAACTACCGTAAAAATTTCGCTTACCGTTCCCCTTTCACTTTTAGTCGCATCTCTAACCACAATTTTATAACTATTGTAAAGACGAAAATTATGTCTTTTGAGGGTTGTCGAAATACTATTCGTGACCTCATATTTTCCTACCTGAGACCAATCACCCATCAGTTTTTGAGAAAGCTGTACTGTATAAGGTGCTTTACCACCAATCCAAGCCAAATGCAATGAACGTTCTTTAGCAACTATTTGTGCATTTTTCCCTTCCAGCATCGGTATCATTAAGCGTCCGCCTGCGCCCCTTATGACAGCCGTTGTCCCATTTTGTTCGGATTTCCACAAGCTGACAAACCAATTAGAAATGGTTTCGATAAAACTCTCAACAAAACCGCCCTTAATTTCACCACCCTTAACAGTATAGGGGTTATTTTGAGAATAAGTGATAGTTACAGCTTTACTCTCACCTGTCAGCTTGACAGAACTATTTCGTTTGTGAACTGTTATCATGTCACCTTTTTTTAACACCACCCCAGGTGCCACTTTTCCCTTTTCCTCATTTAAGGAAATAGAGTTATATGGTCCGTCAGTATGACTAACCATGACAGTTCCTGCCCAAACCGGCATCACCATAAACAACATCAACACCAAAATGACACCGCGCACAGGCATAAACCAAGTGTCATTGGATTTGTTCTCACTCAATTTTGGCATACTTAATCTCCTCACAATTGATTGGATGATTGTGTTGTGTGAAATCACACTTATGTTTTATCACTTATGTTTTATCTTGTTGCTGTTTATTTACCTCCTCTGAATTTGTAGTTGTTTGATTGGATGACACTTCATGTGTCGTTGAGTTATCCACAACAATGGCCTCATCT
>JAYQWI020000708.1:0-4824 GCA_035871815.2 Candidatus Parabeggiatoa communis | reverse complement strand
TTTATTTGTGGTTCAGTACTTATCCTTTATTATAAACAATCCTTGTCGTTATAGAACGAAATGGAAAAAACGGGCCATCATCAAGCTAGGGCCAGGGAAATTTTACACCCTCTTCTGAACTTCCTGAACCAGATCAGTGATAGCACATTCAATTTGTTCGCCTATGACCAAATCCTTGATTTGTATCATGTTTCTTAAAAATTCCTCTTCACCGGCAATAATGGCGAGTTTAAAACCTTTCTTATTAGCATACTTAAGCTGATTGCCAAGACGTGCTTTTTCAAGATAAACCTCAGTCGCAATACCCGCATTACGCAGTTTTGTGCCGAGACGCAAATAATCGCCAGTACGATTCTCATCCATTGTCGTCACCAATACCGGTGCCACTGTTGCAGCACCCACCTTGAGTAAGCCATCTGCCATTAATTGCTGCACTAATCGAGTTACCCCAATAGAAATACCCACCCCCGGTAGCTTATCATCCGTAAACAAACTGGTGAGATCATCGTATCGGCCACCCGAACAAATACTACCCAAATTAGGATGATCCGCAAGAATGGTTTCATAAACCGTACCCGTATAATAATCAAGGCCACGGGCAATCCTAAGATCGATTTGAAAAAACGCTTCAGGCAAACCAAAATCCCGAATACCGTCAACAACAACGCTTAACGCTTTAACCCCTTCCGAAAATTGCGCGTTGATTTCAGTCATGCTCGTTAATTGAGAAAGCATCTCATCCGTATTGAGTTCATTTCCCAAAGAACCCAAAAAATCCATCATCTTTTGGGCCGTCGCTTCTTCCAAACCCATACCCATCAATTCGTGAACCACTTTTCCAGTACCGATTTTTTCCAATTTATCAATGACGCGCATCACCTCAGTCATCTGCGTCATCGGGATATCTAAGGATTCAAAATAACCCTGAAGAATCTTACGATTATTGATTCTAATCACAAAAGGGCCAATTTTCATCTCTCGAAAAATTTGATAAATAATACTCGGCATCTCGGCATCCGTTAACAAACTCAGAGAACCCCGTCCGATGACATCAATATCACATTGATAAAATTCACGAGAACGCCCAGCTTGTGCTCGCTCACCACGCCACACTTTTTGAATCTGGTAACGACGAAAAGGGAAAGTCAGCCTATTTTTATGCTGCGCCACATAACGCGCCAATGGCACGGTTAAATCAAAATGAAGTGCTAAATCCGTATTGGGATCGTCACCCTTCTCAGCCGCTAAGCGAGAAAGGGTATAAATTTCTTTCTCATTGCCCCCTTTTGAAATCAAGACTTCCTTTCGCTCTACGGCCGGCGTTTCAATAGGCGAAAATCCGTAACGTTCAAAACCATCACGAATAATATCCATCACCTTCGCAAAAACAATTTGCTCAGGTGGTAAAAACTCAGGAAAACCACTAATCGATATCTGTTTTGTTTTAGCCATTGTTGATTTTTTTAACTCTCTTGATAGTTAATATTGCCTTTATCAATCAAACGCGGGTATATTAAATAAAAAAGCAGGTGATTTAAAATGCTTGCTCTGACAAAATTGACTTCCCAAAGCTCAAGGCGTTCCGCCCGTAAAGCATTTAAACACCTGCATGACTGCTAGGAACTACCCGTCAATTCATTTTTGTATTGAGGGTATTTTTTAAATACCCTATTTAAAACAATGTTTTATTTAAATTTCTGAACGAATGCACTACCCACCCAATATACACTAAAAAAAGTGAATAGGCTGCAAAAGTTTTTGCGCGCAAAAACATGAAAAAGACTCATCAAAAAAAACGCTCAGTCAACACCCTAATGTTGGCGTATTTAATTTATAATATCATTTTTTAAATTATACTGCTCGCCAGCTACGCTTACAGGGTGCGATTAAAAGTGCGGGGGTAAAACTATAGCGTTTCCCGATCTCATTACGTACAAATTTGATTTTAGTGCAAAATTTATTTTGCCGCTTTGCTCTTGGAGTGCAAAATTTATTTTGCCGTGGCGCAATTGCAATTTTCGTTACAAAAATATAAATGTACTTTATTCAATCGGGAAAGGCTATAAATCAAATGATAAAAAGTTATCCAAAATAAATTTTGGACTCAAAAAAAAACCAGTGTCTTCGTGGAAAATTTATTTTGGATGATCTCCCACTTTTAATCGCACCCACGCTTACTTCGTTGTACTATATATTATTTGATAATCCTATGAAATCATTTAATTCTCAATTATCCGATCAAGACTTATTCGCCAAGTTAAAAACAACTTACCTTTTTGAAAATCTGACTGAAGAGATTTTAAACTCATTATCCCTTGATTTCACTCAAATTGTGTTATCGAAGGGAGAAACACTGATTCAAGAGGGGGGAGTGAGCAATGCGCTTTATATCGTTCTCAAAGGGCGATTGAAAGCCACACTTAAAAAAGGTGATAATGAACTCGTTTTAAGTGAAATCGGGGCAGGTGGGATTGTTGGCGAACTACAAATGTTGATCGGTGGCAAGCATACGGCAAATGTCACTGCGATAAACGATACCCAATTGCTCAAATTATCTAAAACCTGTTTTGAAAAATGGGTAGAACAATCCCCTGACATGCTGCAAAAAATGGCTGATGTCATTACGCCGCGCTTACGGCGTAGCCAGTTAATGGCTATTTTGCCAAACTATTTTGGGGCCTCTGACGAGACAATACGCCGAGAGATTGAAGCCCAACTTGAGTGGGTTCACCTTCAACGTGGTGAAGCTCTGTTTCGACAGTTCGATGCAGGAGATAGCTTATATATTGTTGTCAGTGGTCGTCTTCAGGCCATCATTGAACAGGGGGAAACTAACGAGCACGTTATAGGTGAGATATCCCAAGGTGAAAGCGTTGGCGAAATGGCGCTTTTTGCGGGACAAAACAGGACGGCCAGCGTTTATGCACTTCGCGATTGTGATTTAGTGAAGTTATCTCAATCTGCCTTTGAACAGATTATCAAGCAAAATCCGCGGGTGATGATGGAAATCACTCAAAATCTCATCACTCGCCTACAAAAACGCTTGAAATCATCGGCTGTACAAAGTACGGCAATCAATATCGCCATTATTCCATTGAGTTCAGAAGTGCCCTTAACGGATTTTTGTTCTCGCCTGATTTCTGCCTTATCGGCCTTTGATGCCACGCTGCATTTGAATAGTGAACGCTTGGATAACTTAATGGGTTTAACAGGGGCCGCTCAACTTTCCCCCAACCAACCTCAAAGCATCAGATTAGTCACCTGGTTAGATGAACAGGCTTTGAAACATCGTTTTATCCTCTACCAAGCTGATATGCCAATTACATCTTGGACAAAATGGTGTTTGAGGCGAGCGGATCAGATTATCTTGGTAGCCGATGCCACCGACAATGCCATGCACGAAGAGATTAAAGCCGCCTTACAGCATGCGGAAAATCTAACCACCGATGCCAGTAAGCGTTTGGTTCTATTACATCCGAATGGTGAGCAATTGCCCTCTAACACTCTGCAATGGTTATCGATGTGGCCCGTTAAAAATCACCACCATATTCGTTGGAATACAGAAGCCGACTTTCAACGTTTAGCCCGTTTTTTGAGTGGACGTGCCATTGGTTTAGTTTTCAGCGGCGGTGGTGCGCGTGGTTTGGCGCATTTTGGCGTTTATTTAGCACTCAAAGAAGCTGGGATACCCATTGATATGATGGGTGGAACCAGTATGGGAGGCATTGTTGCCGCTCAATGTGCTGCCGACTATGATACCCAAACCTTTTTGAAACTCAATAAACAAGCAGCATTTAATAAACCGTTTAAAAAATACACGCTGCCTATTTTCTCATTAGTTGATGGTAAACGATTTGAGAATAGTTTGAAAATGGGATTTGGAGAGATACAAATGGAAGATTTATGGACTCCTTTCTTTTGTGTTTCCAGTAATCTCACGACTTCTGAACTGGTGGTTCACAAACAAGGTTGTGTCTGGAAAGCCCTCAGGGCCAGTGCAGCGATTCCAGGTATGCTTGAACCAGTCGTCAAGAACGGCCATTTACTCGTCGATGGTGGTGTCGTCAACAACCTGCCCGGTGATATCATGCGACAGTTTTGCCATAAAGTGATTGTTGTTGATGTCAGCCGCGATACGCATTTGAGTATGAGTATGAACGATGAGAAAATGCCATCGCCTTGGGAAGTGTTTTGGAGTCGACTCTTGCCCTATAAAAAGACGATTCGGGTTCCCTCACTCATTAATATATTAATGGGTGTCACTGTTCTCAGTAGCAATCAAAGAAGCAACAAGGTTAAAGCGGATGCCGATTTTTATCTTCATCCCCCCGTTGAACAATTCGGGTTACTGGAATTTGAGGCGGTAGAAGAACTTATCGAAGTGGGATACCAGTATACCAAGAAGGAGATTGAAAACTGGAATCAGAACGACTTGAATGAATAAGAACGCTTAAGTGGAGGATAGCTTAATACTCGAATAATCAATCAGGATGGATAAAGAGATGTGCTGGATAAAGGGGATGAGATAGAACGCTGATGAGACGGATTATCATGATGAACGCTGATGTTCAGTGTTTATCTGATATAAAGCATTATCGTTAATTCTAAACAGAGACGTTTTTTTAATAAAGCCGTTTAGCTTCTTCAATTCAAGGATTCCAAAAATGGGCATTGCCCCATTCCTGGTTTATTCATTTCTTGGAATTGCCTTACTGAACACCACGGCGTGTCCGAAAATTATTCACTATTTTTCTACCGATTGGAGATAACAGGCTGGGTAAATATCGGTATAACCAGTACAATAAGCGTGCATGGAAAGGAAAG
>JAYQWI020000707.1:0-5295 GCA_035871815.2 Candidatus Parabeggiatoa communis | reverse complement strand
CAATCTCCATCAAAGTATGGCGTTGTTGATTACCCTGCCAGGTTATATATTGCAACAAGAAGTAGCCTATAAATAGGCCTAAAAATAGCGCGACATAAGTCACTATTCTTTTCTGGGCTTGTGTTAAATTAGACATTTTTTACCTTAATTATCAAAATGAAATAAACGCTAAAGACGCTAAAGACGCTATCTTTCAATATTCTAAATCCTTGCGCCGCTTACGTCTTTTGCCTGCGTCTTTTGCGTTATTTATTCATTCTGTATTAAAAAAATTGATCCTTGATTTAAAACTCTTTCCATTCATTGTCTTGGTAAAGGGGCGGCGCTAAACGCTTGAGCGGTTCAACAGGATGGCTGACATTTCGCTGATTAAGCTGATTAGGGATTGGCTGATGAACAATCTTCTCATCCTCAAATAACCTATCATCAGCAATCTTGAAAAAGGCGACTTGTTCTTTCAGGCTTTGCGCTTGTTCTTTCATCGCACTGCTAGCAGTAGCCGTTTCTTGAACCAAAACCGCGTTTTGCTGTGTCATTTCATCCATCTGAGCAATGGTTTTATTGACTTGCTGGATACCGGATGATTGTTCCTGACTGGCCGCTGCGATTTCAGCAATGATGTCGCTCACTTTCTTCACCGCTAAAACAATTTCTTTGAGCGTTTCACCTGATTTATTCGCCAGCTTCGTGCCTTCTTCAACTTTGGCAACACTGTCTTTTATCAACCCCTTAATTTCTTTCGCCGCCGCCGCACTGCGCTGGGCTAGGTTACGCACTTCTGAAGCCACTACAGCAAAACCCCGTCCTTGCTCACCTGCACGCGCCGCTTCTACCGCAGCATTGAGTGCTAACAGATTGGTTTGAAAGGCAATTTCATCTATGACGCTAATAATGTCTGTGATTTTATGGCTACTGTTGCTGATTTCCGTTATTGCCACGATGGCCGCTCCAACAACCTCGCCCCCTTTTTCGGCACTGTTTTTAGCCGTGGTGGCTAATTGGGCAGCTTGCCTCGCGTTATCGGCATTTTGTCGCACAGAGCCCGTCATTTGTTCCATACTGGTAGCCGTTTCTTCTAGTGAAGCCGCTTGTTCTTCTGTGCGTTGACTCAGATGGGTATTGCCTTGGGATATTTCAGAAGCTGCCCGATTCACAGTGCCCGCCGTCTGCGAGATAGCCGTCATAATTTCGGTCAACTTATGAACCGTGGTGTTCATGTCATTTTTTAACTGCTCAAAAGCACCTAAGTAATCATTTTCAATCTGTTGAGTCAAATCGCCATCCGCAAGAGCGGATATGATGTGTAGAATGTCTTCAATCGCTCGCTGATTGAAGGCCATAATTTGATTAACGCTTTCACTGAAGGTTTTAAAAAAACCACTCTTGTCTTCAAGCTGAATACGTTGTTGAAAGTCCCCTTGAGAAGCGGCTTGAATAACCTGATTAATTTCTTGCTCAGTCGCCACTTCAGCCGTTCGGTTACTGAACTCAATAACCATGCCGAGACGTTTACCCCGATCATTGATGACAGGCGTGATGATATGATCAAGACTTAAGTCGCCTATCGTTATTCTTAAACGGCGACTGTTCGTCAATTTATCTAATACGGGATGTTGATAGGCCGATTTTTTATGAAAGAGATCAAAATTGGCACCCAACATACGACTGGCATCAAAATCAGGTAAAGCTTGGCGAATCTTTTCTTCTTCGGTTTGGAACAAACGTTGTGCGGTTTCATTGAGATAAATGATGTTGTACTCAGCGTCTGTCATTAAAATATTGGTTGTCGCACTATCCAAAGCACGATTGATACGCACTGCTTCATCGGCAATCCGTTTATCTTTTTCAATGCGTTCACGTAATTGATTTTGCATCCGGGCAAACGCTTGCAATAGCAATCCGGTTTCATCTTTCAGATTGATTTCAATTTTATTCTCCAGATTCTTCTCTGAAATCGCATTAGCAATACCGATAGCTTGTTCCAAACCCCTCGTTGTGCCTCTCAATACCATGACAAAAAACGTGATCGCCAAGCCTATAATGATTATCATCATCCCCAGGAGGTTGATAAAATCCGTATAAGCCGCTTGACTCGTCTCATCCGCTTTAAGCTTCAAATCGTGAGCGATTTTATCGCCAACCACTTTGAGCAAATTAATTTTGCCGGTTTCCATAGAAAACCAGTATTCCGGATCAACCTTTTTTTGCAGTACCCCATTCGCCGCTTCTGCCGCATAGACAATATTACGCATACGTGTGGTTTCTTCAATAAATTGCCCCGACAACAATTTATCATCTAAAAAACGCTTTTGCTCCGCCGTTAAATAATTCATCAAATCATGATTCAAATAAGCGTCTTCTACAGCGACAAGTTCAGCAAATTGACGAAATTGTATCGGTTGCACCGCATCCTGACTAAACACGGCAGAAAGCAAAGCACGTTCTAATCCCGCTTTTTCCTTGGCCTTCAATAAATTAATGTAAGCCAATTTTAAGGGAAAAACGTCTTTGTAATTTTTGAGATGTGTAGACTGTATCACGAACTGAAATAAAAAATTATTGATTTCAGTATAGCGTTTCACCGCCTCCGGTTGTTGGATATTGAGTGAGTTAATCGCTTCACGAATAGATTTAAAACCCGTCAGTGCTTTGCGAATCTGAGCTAATCGAGTCAAAAAATCGGCCTCATAGCCATGCGTATCAAATTGTTGTACAAAACCCTTTAAAGCGGTGATAGCAGAATCAGTCTGGGCACGATACTCAGAAAGTTCCTTAGAAAATTTTTGCCCTTGGTTTTTTAAAAATAAACTACTGGCACCCCGTTCCAATTGAACAGCATGAACGATGTGACTGAGTGTAATGGTTAATTGTGTTAATTCGGCCAAACCCGCCATATCCTGTGCCGTTTGTGCTTTTTCAATCATCAATGTGATAGAAAAATACAACAACCCCAACAGCGGGAAAAAGAGCATCAAGGCCAATTTATATTTAATTTTTAAGTTAGCAAGAAATGGCATAGCAGTTATCAATGATCAATTATCAACCCTGAAGGGGTTTTCAGGCTAAACTTTAGCCAAGCTAAACTTTAGCCTGAAAATGTGAAACTACGTTCCGAGCGTAGCGAGATCATAATCCCAGGTGCAAGCTCAATGCCACCTTCGCCTTCGCGAACACGCAAGGCCAGCTCCTACTACAGCCCCGTCATGACGTGGGGTTTGGTAGGGGCTACCCTGTCTGCCCTTAACAAAGGTGGCATTGAGGCTCCGCTTGGGATTATTCACTTTCAACCCCTTCGGGGTTGGCGTGTTGACAAAAACATCTTGCCCACCTGACAACAATCAGTGAGCAATTGATTCAACAAGGGCTAACTCTTTGGAATTGAGTAAACGATCAATATCTAATATGATGACCATTTTTTCATCCACTGTCGCTAAGCCTTTGACAAATTCTGTGCTGATCACGCTCCCAAAATCAGGGGGCGGTTTAATCTGGTTTTCCGGTACATCATAAACATCCGAGACGGCATCAACCACAATACCCATAATGCGTTCTTTCTTGTTGTCCGAAAGCACTTTAACAACCACGACAACAGTCATTGCCCCATAAGTTTGTTCTTCAAGACTAAAACGTAAACGCAAATCAATAATAGGTACAATCGTGCCGCGTAAATTAATCACGCCACAAATATAATCAGGCGTATTCGGTATCTTCGTGACTTTGTTCCAACCTTTGATTTCTTGCACACGTAAAATATCTACCGCATATTCTTCCGTCGCTAAAACAAAAGTTAAATATTTTTTATTAGCAATTGGGCTAGTCTCATCGTTCATAGCGAACTCCTGAAAGAAAATGGAAGCGCGTATGGGGTGCTTTGATTTGACTCTGGAATAGGTGAATGAGTCCGGCTACATCTAAAATCAAGGCCACACTACCATCACCTAAAATGGTTGCACCAGAGAGGCCTTCTACTTTTTTATAATTGCTTTCTAAGCTTTTAATCACAATTTGTTGTTGAGAAAGTAATTCATCCACAAATAAACCCATTTTTTGACCATCGCCTTCGACTATCACCAACAAACCGTGTTCCAATTGAGTGCTGGTAGGCGTAATCCCAAATAAATCATATAGGCGCAAAATGGGAATATATTCATCACGTAATCTATACACCTCTGCAAAACCAGCAAAGGAATTCACTAAATTTCGTTTTATACGCAATGACTCGATGATCGAAAGCAAAGACAAAATGTAGATTTCGTCTCCAACGCGCACCAGTTGCCCATCTAAAATAGCCAAGGTTAACGGTAATCGAATCGTAAACGTTGAACCTTTTCCACGTTGAGATTTCACTTCAATTGAACCGCCTAATGCACGAATATTCCGACGGACAACATCCATACCGACACCCCGTCCAGATACATTACTGACTTGGCTTGCCGTCGAAAAACCGGGCTGAAAAATCAGATCATATAATTGTTCCTGGCTAGGATGATCTTCAGGATTCAAAAAACCTTTTTCTATTGCTTTAGCGCGAATCTTATCCAAATCAAAACCTGCCCCATCATCGTTGATTTGAATAACAATATTACCCCCTTGGTGAAAAGCGTGTAGGTGTAGTTCTCCTGTTTCTGATTTACCCGCTGCGCGACGCAGTTCTGGTATTTCAATGCCATGATCAAGCGCATTACGCACCAGATGCACCAGCGGATCACTCATTTTTTCCAACACCGTTTTATCCAGTTCAGTCTGTTCACCCGACAATTTTAATTCGATTTTTTTGCCCAATTTGGCGCTCAAATCGTGGACTAAGCGCGGAAAGCGATTAAATGAATAACTGATAGGCAACATACGAATACGCATCACGTTTTCTTGTAACTCGCGGCTATTACGTTCTAATTGCGCTAAACCATCCCGTAAATGAGTAATGCGTGAGCTATCAAAATGTTCGCCAATCTGATCCAGCATTGATTGCGTAATCACCAATTCACCGACCATATTGATTAAACTATCAATTTTATCAATATTCACCCGAATAGAATTAGAACTCGCTTCCGTTGTTGCGTGATGAACCACACCTTCAGCTGCCCCCTTCTGCACTTCTGGCGTTTTAATCGGTACCGAAATATCTGGCGCACTCGTCGCTTTTTCATCAACAGAAACCGCCGTTTCTACCACAGCCTGCCTATCCGACACTTCAAGCTCAGTATCACTTTCAGAAACGCCTTTAGACGCTTCAGTCTCAACAACAGCCTCAACGCGGGTTAGTGTTTCACAAACAGATTCTTTTTCCGCCTCTGG
>JAYQWI020000706.1:0-2519 GCA_035871815.2 Candidatus Parabeggiatoa communis | reverse complement strand
GGCCGATTTTGAGCGCGTCTTCATGCACAACATCTTTATAGGCTTCGGCATAGCCTTGTTCATTGGCAACATCCCAGCCTAAGGCGATAAAGAAGGGATTGATAAATTCAATGCGGGTTTGGGTTTCTAAGTAAGTGCTTTGCTGATAGGTTTCGATGTGACTGGCAAAGCGTTCGACTAAGGATTGTATAGTTTGAGCATTTTGGGTATTCATACGATTACCTCATAGAAATCCTATTGAAAAAAATAGGATTTATTTAAATTATCCACTTATTACAAAATGCGAACAATCGCACACGACTAAGGGATATTTATTGTGAAGTTTAACTGAATAACATTGAGGAGGTATTGACTAAATTAATGTCTTTTGTCGTGGGATTATAAGGAAGTCTTTTCCAGACAATTTCTTACTCCTTTTTTTGCCGCCCTTTTCCCCTGAAATTTCAATTCCCTTTTCTTCCCTAATTTTCAATAATGTTTTCTCAACAGTACTATTGTTAACCGCTTTTACATTACGGATCATATCAAGCAGTTTATCAAAAATCACTCCATCTGGGTGTTTCCAAATCAAACGTGGTAACTCTTCCATAAGTCTTTCCATATTACTCTGTTGAAAAGCCTCACTGAATGAAATACCATTCAACTCGTTATTTGGCTGAGGTTTGTAACCAAATATATCGACTCCTCGCCCACCACCGTAATGCCTGAAATAATTGCCTTTTTCCCAATGAATATCTGTCATAGCATCATGGGCGGTTGGGTGTGGTGATAAATGTAAAAGCCAATAACCACGACGGTTGTATTCAGGTTCGATGAAAAAGGGACGAAAATAATGTGCCCCTGTGGCTTTTTGCCAAGCTACAGAGAGCTTGGCTTCTATAATATATCGCCAATCAGCTTGTTTTTCTGTCTTGATACGGATAATTTCTTCAATGTTCAAATACTGATCAAGGCCCAATTTTTGAACATTTTTCTCAAATAGAGGCCGTTTATCACTAATAAAATCAACAAGCCAATCAATGCTAATAGTAATGATAAATTCTGCCTTGGGAATTTTTTTGACGATATCACGTACTGTTTGAGGATAAACCTGAGAATGCCCTGTTTGATCTAAGAAAAATATGACCCTTCCACCACCTCTTGGATTTCTTTTCTTGACATCTTCAACGATGGTGTCTACATAGTCCTCAAATAACCCATTTTTTAAGAAAATGGTTTTACCTATCTCGTCTTTATAACGACTTTGTTGTAAAACACTGTTTAATATAGCAAAGGTTTTTATCCTTTTTTCAATGAAATAATAGTGTGCATCCACGGTCATTTTTTTCTCACGAAAATGATTGATTTTCGCTTCTGCACTTTCAACCGCTTGTAGGAGAATCAGTGGAGAACCTGGTTCTCCAGCTTGGTATAAACCGCCACCTGCAAATCCATCGACAAGTGTTATTTTAAAACTTGTCATCCCATAACGTCTGCAAAGTATTTCAAGGTATCTTTCAACATAAGTTCCTAATACGTCATGTTTGGCACGGCTATGTTCATCAAGCGTCACTAGCCCGCCATTTTCCCATTCATTATATTTGTCTGACATGCCGGTGTATTCCTTATTTTTGAACGAGATTAAAAGAAACTCAGTTTTTTTCAACCGAGTTTCTTATCTGAACCATTAACCATAAATAGGTATTTGATAAGGCATTTCATCAAATATCTTTCCGTTGAGTTGACGTCCATTTTGTTTTTTGGGGCGTTTTTTCCCATCATCACCCCACATTCCCCATTGTTTGAAGAAAAATTGAACGTCAGATTGCTGGCATTGTTGTTGGATATTAAGGGCCCATTTTTTCTTCATTGGCCTCGCTTTCGCTCCAGATTCACCGCCGACAATGACCCAATGGATTCCAGTCAAGTTGATTTTTCCGACATTTTCTAACAGCGGTTCAAGAGACAGAAAACGAATGTTGACATCAATCCGTCTTAAATGATCAATACGGGTTAATCCGTATTTTTTATCTTCAACCGTCACACCTAGCCAAGCATTTTTAGGCACTTGACGAGTTTGAAAAAATTCTGCCATACGCGAAGCACGTTTCGTCAAAATTTGAAATTCGTGTTGAGTGGCTTGCGTTATCACCTTAAAAACATCTTCTATAAATGAATCTGGGATGTCTTCGTGGAATAAGTCACTCATTGAATTAACAAAATAAAGGGTAGGCTTTTTTCTTTTGAGTGGTTGTTCTAAACGTTCGGGAAGAATGCTTAAATCAAAGCCATTTTCATAACCTCTGACTCCCAAAGCTCGCAAACGTTTTGCCATCGTTTCCGAATTGCAATGTTTGCATCCTGATGAAATTTTGGTACACTCGGTTGTTGGATTCCATCTGTTTTGTGTCCATTCAATTTTGCTTTGTTGTGACATAGTTCACCTTTTTTGAATTTGACAATGTCATGAGATTCTGATTATAAATTATATTATATCCTATTTATCAGCATTATTTTGAAAAAATTAATAACGTGAGTTC
>JAYQWI020000705.1:0-4259 GCA_035871815.2 Candidatus Parabeggiatoa communis | reverse complement strand
AGTGCTACCACAAAAAAAATTAAAAAATTATGCCACTGATGAACAACGTTCGCGGATTACACAATTGTTAAGAGAAGATTATTGGTCACAGTAACCCAATAAATCATCAGCAATAATCATTTTCGATTTTTGATTTGATTCAAAAAACGAAAATTAAAAGCGGCTGATTAGTCTTTGTGTAGCTTTTCCACAAGCATCTTATGAATCCAACCGGTTTGACCTTGAGATGAGGAATCGTGAGAGGACTTCTTCACCCTGACACATATCCAATCAAGGGTATAAACATAGTCGTAAATTATGCCTTTTTTCTCATCTCGCTTACAGTGGTTTTCTATATCACTATAATCTGTAATAATAGCTTTTCCTTCCAACAAATCCCCTTTTTTCAAGTTGCCTTTAATCTTATTTTCCTTTTCGTCGGGGTATTCACCGGGCCGAGCTGGTTTTGCTCTAAGAGGCGCAAAAGGAACCCGTACTTTATAGCTTTCAGGAACTTGCTCAAGAAATACAGTGTACAGTTGTTTCACTTTCAATATTAAGTTTTTTTCATCTTGTTCGTCAGAGGATAGAGGTTTTTCGATAGCCTTCAAAACTATGTACGCCGGTTTTGGCGGTTGTTCAAATGAATCCACACTTAGCCACAATTCTTCGGATGAAAGTGAAAGAACAGTTGGAAGAAAAATAAGCGAAATGTGTAATACACTGAATTGAATAGCCACTTTACCTATATCTGATGAGCAGCCATCTTTCTCAGCACTTAAAATAACTTGCACTGATTTTTCTGTTATCAAGCGTTCCGTTTTTTGAGTCGCATCGTCACAAGTCGATAAATAATCGCCACGCTCAATTGTGATATTGGGGTATGCCTTCCGCGCAGAGTCAATTCCTTTATAATAAAAATCCAGACTGGCTTTATCTGCTTTATCTTTGTCAAACACAGTGCCCATTTTCAAAGTTTCAGTTGCAAACGTTGGGGCACTGAGAACAAACAATAGCAAAACTAAACTTATGAGCTTTAACGGCGTATTCTTGATCTTAATCAAGTCATTATTGGGTTGAAATATTAGCATCATAATTAAAACGGTTAGTCTTAGCACCTGTCCAGTACAGTGGATGAGCTGTTGTACTATATAGATACTAAAGTGGTAGAACTGTTAATATAAAAGGTTTGACAAAATACACGTCATCAATATTGAATGCTTGAACAAAGCGAGGCAAGCTACACTGGGTAGACGTTTAGCGGTACGAAATATAATGACAATCTGAGGCAAAGTCAACTTTTTTGAGCTATTGACGAGTCTCTTAAATTTTATATTAAGAATTGGAGAAATCTATTTTATGAGTATGGATACGTGGCTGATTCTAGTTGTAGGCGCATATTGGGCGTACTGTATCTATTGGGGTTGGAGAGGGGCCTGTTTAGCCAAAACGGCTAAAGATTACTTTATTGCTGGCGGTTCAATTTCGTTTTTTATTTTCGTTTTAGCGGCAACAGCGACTTCTTTTTCAGGCTGGACTTTTATGAGTCATCCTGGAATGATATTTGAACATGGGTTTCCGGCAGCTTATATCTCTTTCTATGCTATTACTATCCCATTTACTGGAGTACTTTTTCTAAAACGCCAGTGGCTGTTAGGAAAATACCATGGTTTTGTGACCCCAGGAGAAATGTTTTCTAAATATTTCCAAACGCAGGCTATGCGTTGGTTAGTCTTTATCGTCGCTTTGTTGTTTTCTGTGATCTATATCAGCATTCAATTACGTGCATCAGGTTTTTTGTTCAACATACTGACGGGTTTGGACACGAATATAGGTATGCTTTTACTATCCATCGTGTTGACAGTTTATGTCGCTTTAGGGGGATTACGTGCTGTCGCCCATGTCGATGCTATGCAAGTCATCCTATTTGCTTTAGGCATCGTGGCTATCGGTATGATTGTTTTATTTTCAGTAGAGGGCGGACTCAAAGAGGGGATTGTGGCATTGACAGAATTTGATTATAACCGTGTGACAGAGCATAACTATAGCCATTACATTGCTATTTCAGATTCTTTCTTTAGTGCTGAGGATGGCCAATGGACACCCATTTTTATTTTTACCTTTATGCTTGCCCTGATGGGTATTCAGTGTTCACCTGCCTTTTCTATGTGGGCATTTTCCAATGACAGTCCAAGGCCATTCGCCTCACAACAAGTCATCGCTTCCTCTTTGATTATCGGTTTCATTCTATTTTTCTTCACTGCAATACAGGGCATCGGTGCCCATTTACTTGGTGCTAATGCTGTATTTCATAAAAACCATCCTGAAGTGATGCACAGTGTCAATGGTGCTTTCATGGATGGGGTAACAGTGAGTGATACACTGATACCCAAAATCATCCATTTGTTAGACAACATACCGATGTTAGCGGCTTTATTAGCCGTCTGTGCCCTCGCTGCCATGCAATCGACAGCCTCTTCTTATATTTCCACAACAAGTGGCATATTTACTCGCGATATTTTTAAACGGGGTGCGAGTGATAAACAGCAAATATTATGGGGACGTATCAGTGCTGCTGGTATCGTGATTTTAGCATTACTTGTTGCTTTTCTATTTGAACAGAACATCGCTTTATTAGGAGGACTCGCAGTCGCTTACGGTTTACAAATGTTGCCCGCACTGGTTGCGATATGTTGGTGGCCTTGGTTAACCAGGCTGGGTATCATTACCGGCTTAATTGTAGGCATATTGGCGGTAACGGCTACGGATTTAGCGGGTCAATGGTTGCCTTGGGGAAAATATCCCTTTACTATTCACTCAGCAGGTTGGGGCATCCTGTTTAATTTTGGACTGGCTATTTTGGTTTCGGCCATGACGCAAAATAAGGCAGAACTAAAACATCGTATGACATTTCATAATGTTTTAAAAAGACAGGTTGCGTTTCCCAAAGCAAAAAAGAATTGGATACCCGTTGTCATTGGTTTCACACTTTTTTGGTTTTTCGTCGCTATTGGGCCGGGTGCTATCTGGGGAAATTGGATTTTTGGCGACCCGAATAATCCTAACGATTGGTTATTTGGTATACCCTCTATTTGGACGTGGCAAATAGTATGGTGGATAGTTGGAGTATTTATGATGTGGATTCTAGCCGTTAAAATGGAAATGTCCACGATGTCTGATGAAAAGATTGATGATATTACCAGCTTAAGCTTAAGTCAAAATTACGCCAGTTGTAATATTGCTACAGGATATTTAAAATCGTAAAATTCCTGGATTGTGTGACAGCATGATGCCAATCAGGCTGATAATCGAGTCGTTTTATTTAACTACGAACCGACTTTATAAATGGACAGTTAGTGGTTAGTGGAGGAGTCAGCTTGCTTGACTTGATTTTTCCGTCTACAAGCTGAAGCCCCTCCCACCATTGCAGATCGCGCCCAATATGCAAAGCTCCATCGGCTCGGCTGTTACCTCAACCAGAATTGGATGATAAACAACGGCATTTTCATAAGTAATCATAAACGCCCCAAGAAAATATCGGGTGAAACCGGTTTCAAGCGTTCATCAACTGATGAAATATCAAGTGTTTCATTTAACGTTTTGACTTTTCTCCAACACTAAATACTGAGTAAACTTTGTAAGCCTGATTAGGATTGCAAACCGCTTCCAACCCGTTTTGGCTTCATCAAAAAAACTTCAAAAAAGGGTAAGCCATACATAAAATGTGGAATTTGTATGCCGTGTCTACCATTACGCATAATGAGGCTTATATCAAAAGTGATCACGACATACGTCTCAGGCCGATATTAATGACAACCTTAACCACGGCACTGGGGTAGTTGAATGGGATTGATTCAAATCACAGGGCAACCTACAAAAGTATGGAAAATCAGTATAGAAACAATTTTAATTGTAGGGTAAAGTCCTTGTGGTTGCCTTTGTGGTTGCCCTTGTTCTTGTAGGGGCAAGCCCTTGTGGTTGCCCTTGTGTGAAGTATTCCCATTTAACTACCCCTGTGCCGAAAAAACGAGACAATTTAAAATCCTTTCACTGACTCAATCGTTGTGGTTTTAAAATCTGCTATGAAATCCTTGCTGTTCTCACAAAAGGTTGACCTCATCATTTAAACGGTTATGACTTATAACGACTGTTACGCTAACCATAACGGGATGATAAACAACAAGCTTTTCATAAGTAGTTATAAACACCCCAGTATGATGTTTGGTGAAACATCTGCTATTCTATTATCAAGCGTTTTTCAAGTGATAAAATATCAAGTG
>JAYQWI020000704.1:0-3928 GCA_035871815.2 Candidatus Parabeggiatoa communis | reverse complement strand
ATTTCTCTCATGACACAGTCTTTCAGGTAAATTAAAGACAATAGCCGCTGACAAAACATGATATTCACGCGCCAAAGCCAGTAATGATTTACGATCCTCGCTTTTAACATTCGTCGCATCAATCACGGTGAGTTTACCCGTTGCGAGACGTTTGGCCGCAATAAAATGTAATATTTCAAAAGCTTCTTGAGTGACAGATTGATCAGATTCATCGTCAGAAACCAAGGCGCGGCAATAATCTGATGATAAGATTTCGGTAGGCTTAAAGTGTTTTTGTACAAAACTTGATTTACCGCTACCCGATGCGCCAATTAAGATGACTAATGATAATTCAGGTATTTTGACTTGCATGGAAATGAGATTTTGAAAGTGGAAATTAGAAATGGGTGTATCAATTTAAGGGTGGGCAACAACGAAAAGGGCGAACCTTGCGTGTTCGCCCTTGTCGTTTGGCCTTCATGAAATTCTTTTTCTGAACATTTGGGGTGTAATCTGAGAAAACCTACCTTCGGGTGAAAAGGATGACATCAACTCAAAACGGTTGCTAAAAACATTGAAATAGCAACATAAGCCAGATTTTAAAGGATTATAGAAGAGACAGGCTATTTTTTATTGTTTGTATGCTTCCACCCGAAGGTCGGTTTTTTCAGATACCCCCCCCATTTATAAATGAGATGAACTCTGATAATTAAGAACTGTTGAAAGGGGTGGTGGAGGTTTTTGGGAGGAATAGGAAAAAAGGTGGGCGTGATGTTTCGTTTTAGATAAGACAAATAAACGCAAAAGACGCTAAAAATCGAAATCGAAGCGTCTCTTTTTCACGCAAAAGTTTTACTCGCAAAACTTTTGCGTGAAATTTTCCCTCTCAAAATCGATCATATCCAAAGATTATGACGATATTTAAAGAACGCATCATTACTTGTTGATACTCAGCTCAATGTGTTGAGGCGATCTAATGCTATTAACCTCAACTTGGAAACGCACTTTCTTCCCTTTAAGGTTCTTTGGCACGGGCTGATTCCAAATCACAATCTGATTGTTTTCGTTCGCTTGCCAACCCGAAGTGTTATTAGTACCCGGAAAGTATGTCTCATCAGAGTCAATCTTGACAAGCACCTTCACTTGGCGGGTGTCAATGGCAGTCGAATCACGAGTCACTTTCGCATGAATTACGATCAGATCACCAGCCGTCACAACGAGGGTTTGTAGGAAGGGAGCATTATCAAGAGAAGTACCGCCCTCAAATAGGAGTGTTCCGTTATCGGTATCCACATGCCCGATACTGGGAAGTGTGGCATCACGGGTTGTGGGATCGCCTATAGCTTCAAAATACCAATCATGCCCTTCAATAGGGCGGAAATATTTGTCAAGCAGACGATTAGCCTCCTCTTCACCGGCAACGTCTTTCAGTTCGGGAATAAACTCCATGTAGGTGTGCTTAGCCACATCGTAAATGCCATGCCACCAAGCATAATCTGGGCCTCCCATCGCTGCACCTGTGCGAGCGCGACGGCCTTCATGATGCCACAATTCCCACCAAATCCATTCAATCTTGTCATCGAAAGCTGTCTTGGTGGTATGACCATTGGCTGCCAGTTCACCCATAATGCCAGAGACGGGTTTGGCGAATTTGTCGTTGTACAAGGCCACAAACTCATCCAAATTCTCATAATGCCCCAAAGCATAAGAAGGAGAGTGACAAGCTTTACAAACATTTAGCATTTTCTCCCGTCGATCTTCCCACGTCAGGACTTCTGTGACAGTACCCCCATTGGCCTTGGGATCCTTAGGTTTCTCTTTGACTTTTGGTAAGGGTTGACCTTCAGCGACATCATATTCATGAGTCCCATTATTCAAACGTACCATATTCTTTTTAGAAGAAATCGGAGCACGCAAATTCCAAGAGAGACGTTCACCCACATCATGGGTTTTCGGTTCATCAGGTGCGGCACTCATGTGGCAAGTTGCACAAGTCGGCGCTGCACTGTAATCAATCCCAGCAACCCATTTCTCTGACTTGAGATTCATCTCATCAATCTTGGCATGGAAAATAATGCCATGTTTGGATTCATTGTAAACCTCTAATTGAGGATGATCCGGTCCCAAGTGGCATTTACCACAAGCTTCGGGTTGACGCGCTTGCGCTTTAGAAAAGCTATGACGCGCATGACAGGCGGTGCAAGCTCCTTTTGTACCATCTGGGTTAAGACGACCAATACCCGTATTGGGCCAACCACCAGTCAGTTGGCCTTTGTCATTAACTTCAATCTTGGAACCATGACATTGTTCACAGCCAACTGTCACTGCCGCCGGGCCACCAAGGATTTGGCCTAGCACATTGTCCGCAGAGGCTAAAATGTCACCCGCCTTTGAATGATGAGAACGGTCAAATTCTTTGACCTCTTGTGCATGGCAACGGCCACAGTCTTTTGGCGTGACAAGCACGGAAATAGTTTTACCCTTATGGTTGAAGGCATCTTTGTCACTTGAGTTAGCTTTGTGACAATCATAACAGTTAACACCGTTTTGACCATGTTGGCTTTTGTTCCATTCTGAGTAAAGCCCCGGATTTTTTTCACTGTGGCAGTTGATACAAAGCTGTCCGGCCGGATCACCCCAGTCTTTACCAAATTCTCCGGTGGGCCGTGCCTCGGCAATACTCAGTTGTAGTAAACAGAGGCAAGCTAGAAAAGCCCCTGCAACCTGAGTGATAATTGGTTTTTGAATGATCATAAGTCATGATTCTCCATCAATTAAAAAAAAGTATGATAACAATAATTTATTTTCAATACAATAACAATTCCAAATAAAGGGTTGGGGAATCGTACTGCATTAAAAATCAAACACTTATCACGCGAATATTGGAGTGCTCCTGCATTGGTGGGCACTTTGAACGCTAGTTCAAAAATCTACTGTATAAGACAACACTTTGTCAATTATTGATAACAGAGTGTCTCTATAAGGCCATCAATAAAAACAATGACTAACAGCTTATCCCTGCCCTGTATTTAGGAGACAGAATTCAAATTACAACATATTTAAAAAAATACAATACTTTCAATGGGATCGTAGAGACGCACTGCGTGCGTCTTCCAGTCGTTCCGACGCACGCAATGCGTCTTCCAGCCGTTCCGACGCACGCAATGCGTCTCTACCTTCCCAAAACATTCAACTGAGTTTAGTAAAAAGGTTTTTCATGGCACAAATCACAACTGACTTGTTGGCCTTTTTTCAAAATCACTCTTTTGCCCTCTACCTTGAATGTGCGTGTCGCGGCCATTTTCGATAACGGGGTGCCTTCTAATTCTTTACCATGACACGCTTGACAACTGTCGATTTCAGTCTTATAAAAATAATAATGCTGTTCTGTCCAACGCGAATCGTTGATATTATGTAAACCATGAGGGCCTTTCAATGTCATCTCTAAGCTACCCGGTGCATGGCAAGTATCACACTCAATAATCGTACCAGTATGCCCTTGTAATTGGAGAGCCGTTAAATTGTCGTTGGCAGAGGTATCTGCATTCGGCCAAATGGCATGAGTGCTACCATGACAGCCTTCACAAGCTATATCTTTATGGCCATGACTGTTGCGGAACAACGTATTTTCGTTTTCTGCAAAACGCTTGTTCTCAGCGAGTAGTGGAGAAGCTGACTCATCGCCAGTTCGATAAGCCTGCACTAACCGAATACCGTCTTCGTGAAAAACGAGCCCTTCTCCTGCCAAATGATCAAGCACATCTCCAGTATGACAGGATTGACAACGGGGCAAATCAAGCCAAGGGCGACGTGGCTTGCCATCATAGCTGCCATCAAGACTACCGCCTTTTTGTAAGGGGAATTTTCCACCAACTGCCAGTAATCCACCGTGACAGGCCGTACACGTTAAACCCGCCGATTTCATCGCACCACGTTGACATTGCGTCGT
>JAYQWI020000703.1:0-11303 GCA_035871815.2 Candidatus Parabeggiatoa communis | reverse complement strand
CTTCATGGCCTTGTTGACGGGCACTGTGTATAATTGAACTCAATAGCAGATCAGCTTGATCACTGAGTAATTCGGGATAGCGTTGAAGAACTTGAAGGCCTTCTTCCATGTTTGCTGTTTGAATAAAAACGTCTAGTGCATTTTTCAGAGGTTGTTCTTGAAGAGGCGATTGTGTAGCCATGAATTTCTCCAAATATATTAATAATTAATAATTAAGAATGAAAAATAAAATATGAAAAATGAACATTAACAATTAAGAATGAAAAATGAACATAAAATGTTGAAATCACTTTCAATCAGGATTATTTAGATAACCTATTGATTTTACATTATTTAATTTAATCAATTTAAACTAATCACATTAACATTAATTTTCTTTTAAGATTTATAGCAGACTATTATAAAGAGGGCGATGGCAAAATGATAACTCAGATTGTGAAATAAACCTGAATTAATTTACCTTTGACTAAGGTTTTGATTGAAATCGTTGAGTACATTATTGCTAAAAAACTATAATATAACTATATAATGAAATATTAATATAATATATAATAAGACGTTAATGACGAGAGTTGACAAACAGAGATGAAGGATGTGTGAGACTTAGGTGTGAAAAAGTGTGGTGTCAACATCACTTTGATTTTCATTAACAGCTTAAGCGAGTTCAATATTTTATTAGAGTTTATACCGATTTAACGTAACTAATTTATTTTTAAGTTTTTATTTTGATAAAAATAATAAGATCAAGTACTTAAATTAAATCGGTATAATGTCTATTATACTGAAAGTACAACGGATTTTGTTCATCTCCAATTATTGAGTTTAAAATCAATTAAAAAGCTAATTCAGGCCCTGATTCAATTAAGATAGCGATATATCGCTTTTCAGATAAATATTTTATTCAAAATCATATATTTATTGAGGGGCACTCAAGTTTGTACGCCTATTGATTGAGGGGCACTCAAGTTTGTACGCCTATTTATAGGGGTGAGGGGCACTAAAGTTTGTACGCCTATTTTCTGACTCTAAACTCATAATCAACCCGTTTAATAATCAACTGAAAAAGTTTGTTGACTTTAAAAAAAACGTTGTATCGTCTCAGTGCTACGTTTTGTCATTCTTTCGTGAGGAATATTAAAACCAGTCAAAAAACTGGTCAACCTGACAGTGGGTCTAAAACTTGTCTGTCGGCTGCAACTTAGGTTAACTTGGCTTAGAATCTCTTTTGGGCAAGTCCTGACGCGGTGGGTCAATGCCATTCTAGTTAGGCAAAAAACCTTCTTTTGTACGTTTTTTCGGTTAATCGCCTTGAGGCGATGGGTCACCTGTTTTTAGATTTTTGTTTGGGATTCATCATTTTTTAAGAGATTTTCAATAGACTATTATACCTATTAAATTTAACTTAACGCCTTGATTTTATGACTTGTCTAAAATAAAAAATGTCAAATAGCATCAATGAGTTGTGTTAAATCGGTATAAACTGAAAATGAGAGGGTTGTTGAAATGTCGATCTAGGCCACAAGTTACAACACTTTACCCAAGGAGCACCTATTATGGCTACAACAACTACAACGGGGCAACGAGGCACTGAAATACCGATTTCAATAAGGCAAAACCCGCAACAATTAATGGAGTGCGGTGCGGCTATTAGCAAGGGTCAGATGGAGAAATTTGTTCAAAATTTTCAGCAAAGTACGCGACGTTGGGAAATTATTGTTTACCCGGCTATGTTTGCTTTTGTGGTATTGGCGGGTTATGGTTTTTTTCTGATTTACAGTTTAACGGGTGATATGTCCTCTATGGCACGTAGCATGGATTCAAATATGGGGATACACATGGAAACGATGACTAATAGTATCACTTCGTTAGCTGAACAAGTTCAAATTATGTCGGGACAGGTTCAAATTATGACCAGTACCATGACCGACATATCAAGTAAATTGAATACCATGGAGCCAATGCTACAACATATGAAAGTCATAGATGAATCGATGGTGAAGATGGTGTACTCGTTGTCGCACATCGATCAGATGATGGTGAATATGGATAAGTCAATGACGCGGATGGACAGTTCCATCGGGCGGATGGATTTATCCATTAGCAGTATGGATAAATCTATTTTGACTATGGATGACTCGATGCAAAATATGACTCAGTCCATGCGTCAGATGACAAGCGCAACCGATCAAATGTGGCGAGATTTGACGATGATGAATCATAGTCTATCGAGTTTTTCGCGCCCGATGTCGTTTGCTAACGGTTTTATGCCTTGGTAACCGTTAACCCTTATCCGTTATCAGCTTAAATACTCAAGCAAAAAAAATAGAACGCTGATTCGGTTTTTGTTCATGATTTAGTGAAATTTAGTGAAGCTTCCATTCAGTTCCACTGATTTTCAAAAAATGGGCATGAACGAGTCTATTTGATATGCTAGCAGTACTCTGTCATTTTTATTTTGTCGCTTAATGTTAGGGGAGAAGTGCTTTGAAATCCACCATACCCGACAAAAGAAGGCTGACAAAGTACTCGCTAGAAAGTAGAATCAGGTCAAATGAATTATAAAATAATCCTGATTAAAAGTTATTTTAGATGTCTAGTTTATTATTTCATTATGAATTCAATTGCTTTTTCTTTCATTCGATAATCAAGTTTTTTCTAAAATAAAACCATAACAACAAAGATTGTTTATAAAGAATGGATTTAAACCGATAACGACAAGGATTGTTTATTCGATGCGGGTTTAAACCGATAACGACAAGGATTGTTTATTCGATGCGGATTTAAACAGGGTACAACCACGATCTAATCCCTTATTATATACAATCCTTGCAGTTATGGTTTTCAGGCCTAAAAATTTGATCATCGAGTTTCATCCATTGTAATTATAAAATCGCAGATATAAAATTGCGATTTAAAACTTGATTTAATTTCTATTATATAATAGGTTAATCTCATCATTCTTGTAAGGAAAATATATATGCGTGTAGAAGAAATTATGACCCGTGCGATTGAAGCGATCACACCTGAAACCAGCTTGAAAGAGGTTGCGTCTCTTATGTGTCTTAAGCGTTTCAGTGGTTTACCTGTGGTTAAGGAAGACAATCAATTGGTTGGTATACTCGCCGAACGAGATATTTTGCGTTATTTGTTCCCCGACATTAAGGATATCATGCTGCAAAACATGGGTAGTCTTGATTTTGAGGCCATGGAAGACGATTACAAAAAAGTCCTGCCGTTGAAAGCCGCCGATCTGATGGTTAGTAACGTTATGACGGTGAGACCCGATATGCCCATTTTGAAAGCGGTTTCAATTATGGCAAGGAACAACTTTCGCCGTATTCCTGTCGCTGATGGGAACAAATTGGTTGGAATGCTCAGCTTAGGTGATATTCACCGAGCTATTTTTATGAAAAGTTACAGTTCTCCCTCGAACAACAGCTGAAAGTTAAATAATAACTAATAAGCGAACAGGTTGACACAAAGCTTTAAAAGTTCAAGTCCCCCTAAAAGGGGACTATAGTGATCCTAAATGATTCGTGATAGGAAATCTGGCTGAAAGTGTTTAAAATCGTTGGATAAAATTTATAAATCATTTAGGATGCCTATATTGATGATACGTTTTGCAAACTTTTCGTAAAAGATTTTTTTGTAGGTTAGGGTGCTGAGTCTTGGCTGTATTAAAAGAGTGGATATTCACTACCGACCACAAACGGGTGGGGATTCTTTATCTTATCGGCTCAATGGCGGCCTCTGCAATAGCCGGCATTATAGCGATGTTGATACGAATGGAACTGTCAGCCATCGGGCCGACGATTACAGATAATCCGACTGACTACAATGTCTGGTTGTACTTTCATGGTGCGGCCATGCTCCTCTGTTTTCAAATTCCAGCCCTGACAGGCTTTATGGCAAACTACTTTATTCCCCTTATGATAGGGGCCAAGGATGTTGCCTTTCCACGAGTCAATGCGCTCAGTGTCTGGCTTTTCTTTGCCGGTATTGTACTCCCTTATTCACCTTTTTTATTCCTGAACCACCTGATATCATCTGGACCGGATATCCGCCCTATTCTATTATTACTCACGGCAACACGGCCTTCTACACTTTTTCAGTTATTCTGCTCGGGTTTGCTTCGATTCTCGGTGGTGTTAATTTCTTAACGACTGTAATCTATATGCGTGCTCCTGGAATGGGTTGGAATAAATTGAACATTTTCGTCTGGGCGACATTAGGAGCATTTGTTCTACAACTTATTTTCGTGCCCGTACTGGGTACAGCCGTTACGCTCATCACCTTTGACAAGTACTTGGGTACGCATTTCTTTGATCAGATTCGTTTATCTCAAGTCAATTCAAAGGGGGTGCATTGCTATTTTCCCGCTCTGAACGACAAGGAGTGTATATGAAGGAATCAGATCGGGGTTAATATCTTGGTTAAATCCTTTATAAACAATTCTTGTCGTTAGGGTTAAATCCTTTCATAAACAATCCTGGTTAGTTAGGTTTTAATGGATAAGATCGGACATCCTGTTTCGATTTAGTTCTTTATTAATCCTTTCTTGCTTCCTTCCCCCCCCTCTGCTTTTACCTTTATCTCCCCATCATTTGTTAATAAAATTGTTATACATAAAATATCTTTGCCAGCAAGTCAATAATGAGTCAAGTGCCAATCCCGAGAATGTAAAACCTGTGATTTTTTTCAGGTGGAAGTTGGGCTTTTGTTAAAATCTATAGCAACTTGATAGAGTGGGAAATAGCCACAGTGATATTCACATGACATTTTGCTTTATAATCACGATAACAAATATTGAGGCATATCAAATACATGTACGATAATTCAATTGCAGAAACAACAACACAACGTCATTTAGCCATTACCTTGCGAAAATATTTTGAATTATGTAAACCCAAAGTGATATTGCTCATTGTGTTTACAGCCATCGTCGGTATGTTGCTGTCAACACCGGGATTGCTGGCATGGGATACGATGCTGTTTGCCACCTTGGGTATCGGTCTCGCGGCGGCATCAGGCGCGGCGATTAACCAATTAGTCGAGTAACGTATTGATGCCGTGATGGAACGCACCCAGTTGCGGCCACTACCTCATGGCGATTTAGACAGCAGTAATGCTTTATTTTTTGCTTTAAGCCTGGCTGTGATTTCTATACTGATTTTGGTGTTTTGGGTTAATCTATTGACGGCCTTACTGACGTTTATTTCCCTGATAGGATACGCGGTGATTTATACGATGTTCCTGAAACGTTCAACGCCTCAAAATATTGTGTTAGGTGGGGTGGCTGCACCGCCCCTATTGGGTTGGACGGCGATGACGGGGGAAATTCAATCAGAAGCTTTGCTTTTGTTTCTGATTATTTTTATTTGGACACCACCACATTTTTGGGCACTAGCCATCCGTCGTCGTGAGGAATACGCTAAAGCCGGTATTCCTATGTTCCCTGTGACAGATGGTCTACCCTTTACCAAGCTACAGATATTGCTTTACTGTCCTGTTAGTCGCTGTGACGCTGTTGCCATTCATTATCCAGATGAGTGGTTTAATTTATTTGGCCGGTGCGATAGCGTTAGGTATCGGATTTTTACACTATGCCATAGCCTTGTACCGTTCTGATTCGGATAACTTGGCTATGAAAATATTTTTTACCTGAGTTTATTATTTGGCTTTTTGTTAGCCGATCACTATGCGCGGGTATTCTTGCGAGCTTATGTTTTGGGATAATACTATGAATAAGAAATTACTGAAATTAAAAATTGCTGAATTCTTATTGAGTATCGGAATTGTAATAATTGTATTTTGGGCCATCTGGCTGGCTGTGCAATTTCGATTTGCGCCTGAACCGCCAAGTAGTCCGCTTTCCCTAGATACCAGCGCGGCGACGGTACTTTCAGAACCGTTAGCCATACCGGCCTTCACGATGACTGATCATCATGATCGTCCTTTTACGGAAAAGCGTTTGCACGGACAGTGGACGTTTCTCTTTTTCGGGTATACCTACTGCCCGGATATTTGCCCAACCACGCTCACGCTGTTAAATGAAGTGGATAAGCTTTTGTTAGAGAAGAATATTTTGCCACATCCTAAATTCATCTTTATTTCGGTGGATCCAAACAGAGATACAACAAAACAATTAGCGGATTACGTTTCTTATTTCAATCCTGCCTTTTTGGGAGTGACTGGTAGTGAAGCAGAATTGCAGAAACTGACTCGTCCTTTGGGGATTGCTTATTGGCGTGATCCTAAAAGTCAATCAAACGAGAATTACCTTGTGGATCACAGTTCGAGTATTTTATTGGTAGAACCTGAAGGGCAATTGCGTGCCTTGATCTCGCCTCCTCATGAGGCTGAAGCTATCGCAAATGATTACAAAAAGATAGTAGACGTGGTAGGACGTGCTTCGGTAGAAAAGCATTTGTGATGGCAATGATTTGGGAGTAAATAGGCGAGAAATCGCTGAACGCAGAACGGTTCCCCCCGAAAGTGGGGGGATTGAGGTTGGGGATTGATTCTAAGGTTGTGGTTGTTCAACAGGAGGTTGTTCAACAGGAGCTTGTTCAACAGGAGGTTGTTCAACCAGGGCCTCTTTAAGTATACGAATCAGTTTAGCTTCACCCAGTTTAAAGATATCGCCTTCCTGTTGCATAATCACCCGAAAAAGATATTCATTTCCTACATCATCCTTGACATCCACAAACGGTATATTCAGATTACCGATGCCATCTTTGGCTTGTGTAGGGGACTTATAAATGGCATAGCGTGCTGGACACGTTTCAAACGCATCGGGGGGTTCCGGTTGACTAAACCAGCCTGGTGGAACATCACAAGGGGTGGGAAACGTTGCCCAATGAGTGGTGTGAGGATTTACTGCATAAGTGAAGACAAACGGGCATTCGGCCGCTGGCGGGGCAACCGTGGGTGCATTAACCTTGAGTTGGTAAGGCTTTCCGATGGGCGCCTTCATTTCCACCTCTTCCTCTGGTAATCCCTTCACAAAAACATAATGATCACCTACCCCAAGTTCAGCCTGGAGCGGTTGTGATTGCATCAAAGTTGAGGGTAAGTTGATGGCCAAATCGGCTTGACTTAATAGGCCAAACTGCCACCCCAACTGGGGATCGAATCCCGGCGTTTGTTGACTCAATGTGATAGTCACAACGTCAGGAACCTGTAATGAAAAACGATAGTAATCGACATCAGTGGTTGAAGATAAATTCCCGTAATAATCTTCATTAACCCTCATAGCCGTCGCGTTCTCCGGTTTGTCATTGGGCTGTTTTTCATACTGAGTGCTTTCTTCCCAGGCACCTTTGAGCGTATATTCCTTTGCGGGAAAAACAACACCGTCTACAGAAGACACTTTGTAATAATACCGACCAGGGGATAAACCTTGCTCAAAGTCGGTTTCAAGACTGGTTTCTGGCAAGATGGCTGTGTACAAACTGTGAGCGAGATTGCTCTCAGAGTATAACTCCACCCGCCAACCGGATTGGGGGTTAATGCCGGGAGGCGATTTTTGGCTGAGTGTCACGGTAAGATTGCCACTGGTATCTCGCGCCTTGTTCTTATTGTCTATCCGCACATCAAACCTAAAAAAATCAACATCTGTTGCTGATAACAAGGTTTCTCTGGCAGTGCCATTCGTGCTGGTAGTCTTGGCCTTATCGGGTGTATCACTCACATCTTCAGCTATCACTGCCAGCGGTATACTAGCAAATAAGCCCACTAAAAATAGAGTACGGTACATTTTATAATTCTCCTATACTGATAGTACAACGGATTAACGGAATAAGCATATTTTTTATCAGGCTATTGTCGGTTTCGGGTTAATAAAAATACGGTTTTTCGGCTTTTCTTTTATCAAACTCTTATCACAATTATCTTCGCCCTGTACATTCCGTATAGAACTCAAAAAAATTCAAATGAACAATTATGGATTAGTATAGACTATTAAAAGAGATTTGTAGAACTCATTCGTCTTTAAGCTCACCCCAAAGCCACACATATAACGAGACTATTAATATTTTAACGATTTGAATATCAAATAAAATCAGTTATCATTTTGGCGATGAGTCTTTCATCAATTTGCCTTTTGCCTTTTGCCTTTTGCCTTTTGCCTTTTTCATAACGAACATGAACACTTATCTTTTTTACGATCTAGAAACCACTGGGTTGAACAAAGTTTTTGATCAAGTTTTGCAATTTGCCGCTATTCGTACTGATACAACATTTAATGAAATTGAACGACACGAAATCATTGTTAAACTGCGCCCTGATGTGATCCCGTCGCCGAAAGCGACTCTTACACATCGTATTGCTATAGCACAATCCATGCAAGGATTATGTGAGTTTGAAGCGATTACGCAAATACATCGTCTGATGAACAAAACAGGCACGATCAGCCTTGGCTATAATACTTTCAGTTACGATGATGAATTTTTACGCTTTTGTTTTCATCGCAATCTGCTCACACCGTACACCCATCAATATAAAGAGGGTTGTCGCCGCAGCGATTTACTCCCTATGACTATTATGTATTATTTGTACAAAAAAGACATTTTAGATCAATGGCCTCAAATTGATGGCAAGCCGACAATGAAATTAGAATACCTCAGTAAGGCCAATAAACTGGCAACTGGGCCCGCGCATAATGCAATGGTTGATGTTGAGGCCACTGTCGAATTAGCACGACAATTCTATAAAGAACCCAAAATGTGGCATTATTTGGATGGTTATTTTGATAAAGCCACTGAGATTAAGCTTATTGAAAAAATCTCCCTGGATTTTCAGAGCATTGCGTGTACGAATCGCATTACCTTGATGATTAATAATCAATATGGTTATGCCAATAAATATCAAGTGCCCGTGCTTTTAATCGGTAATTCAATCCCTTATAAAAACCAAACCTTATGGTTGCGTTTGGATAATCCCAAATTACGCGCTCTCTGTGTGAGTGACTTCCCTTCAAAAACGAGTACCTTTGATGAAAAAAAGGCGTTTTATGAAAAAAGTAAGGTTATTCGTAAAAAGTATGGTGAGCCTGGCATTGTCTTACCCCTCTCTGATCGTCATGACTATTTAACGCCCGAACGCAAAGCCCTTGTTGAGGAAAACAAAAGCTGGTTACAGTCTCACACAAGCGTTTTCCACAAACTGATCCAATATTACCGTGAATTTCGATATCCTAAAATCCCGGATTTAGATATTGAAGCCGCCCTCTATCAGAATGACTTCTTATCGTCTCAAGAACAAGGTTTGTGCCGTCAATTTCACAGCGCTTCTGTGCCAGAAAAACAGAACATTGTCAGTCATTTTGAGGATATCGAGATGCGTCAATTGGCGAATCGTTGTTTATGTCGAAATTATCCTGACAATTTGCCTGTTCATTTTACTCAAGATTTTGAAGAGTATATGCGGCGCGTCAATCCTGATAATGAAGACGAGGCTTTATTCAATCACAAGTTTGAAAAGCGTACTACACCGGCCGTCGCATTGAGAGAGATTGACAAACTGAGAACCGAAGAAAAGCTAGACACGCAACAGGTTGAATTACTTGAAGAATTGGAAAACTATATTCACAAGCATTTTCCACGAGACATTATTTATCAAGATAAATCTTGAACTCCAATAAATCTTAAGGGCCTGATTTTCGTTCCAAATTTATTTTGCGACGGCCATCGATTTGATATTCAGGCGCTTTGAAAACCTTTGAAAATCGTTATCGTACAGCATTAAAATCCTTTATTATACAATCCTTGTAGTGAGTAATCCTGGTAGTTATTGATGTTCGCTTTTGAAAATCGAAATAGTTCATTGCAATAAAATTATCGAAGAAATCCATTTCACGCCAAAGCTTTTGCGCGCAAAAACTTTGGCGTGATATTTAATATAAAATCCTTGTCGTTTTATGATAAAAACCAATGGTAATCAACCCTGCCCCCTGTGGCAGCGGCAATAAATCACTGTTGTGGCGCATTGAAACAGAATACTTTACAAGTGAAACGTGATTTTGTAGAAGCACATAACAATCTTGGAGATATACTCTTTCACTCAATATAAAACTAAATGGAAAGTATCAGAACTATCAAAAAAATAGAAATTAAAAACCTGTGGAATAAATATGATATCGAATGGCATTTGAATGAAGATGTCAACATTTTAGCAGGAATAAATGGTATTGGTAAAACCACCATTTTAGATTTAATTGTGGCTACACTATATGGTAGACTCAAAGGGCACACAACCGATATGGTTGATAGTGTAAAACTGACCTTTAACAACGATCAATTTATAACATACAGCAGGATTAAGGATACTCTTGAAAGTCTCGTCAAAAAGGCTAAAAAAGACAAATCACTCAATGAGTTCATTAGCGAGTTAAAACAACCTGAAGGTAGAGATTTTAGCAAAATACAGGTTATTGAAGGCGCTATGTTTTCTTTTGAAAACGTGCAAATGACTAAAGAAGAGCTACACGAGAGATTAGGTGTCGTTCTAATCAGTACATTTGACCAACAATTAAAAGAATATGAAGCGGTACGTCAACTGACTAACGAAGCGGTGAGTACCGAATTAGATTTACAACTTTATTTACTTCAAAAACAATATCTTGAATACCAAATCAATATTGGCAAAAAAGCGATAAAGGCCTTATCCTCAAAATCAATTGTAAATGATATCCAATTTGACATTGACTTTAAAAAGAATTTGTTTTTAGACACAATTGATGCTTTATTCGAGCCAACCAATAAGAAGATTGATAGAAATAAGAATGAACTGATCTTTAAATCGGGAAAACAAGTTTTAACGCCTCATAAGCTCTCATCGGGTGAAAAGCAATTAGTCATCATTTTATTGACAGCCTTAATACAAGAGGATAGAAATTGTGTTTTATTTATGGACGAACCTGAAATTTCATTACATACCGATTGGCAGGAAAAATTAATAGAAAACATTAGAGGCCTCAATAATAATGCTCAAATTATTATAGCGACACACTCACCTTCAATGGTTTTGGATGGTTGGATGGATAAAGTCTTTGAAGTGCCTGAAATTATCACAAAATCCAAAAAACGATAACTAAAAATGAGCGGATTAATAGACAAAATCACATCATATTTTTTTGAAGCTCAGAATGCACTGAATAAATCGAGTCAAAAAATTGATAATTGATAATTAATAACACTAACTGTTCTTTTAATCGCTTATATTTAGCCTATCGGTCTATCCCTCTTCTCCTTTTAATTTTAATTTGTCATAATATGCGTTCCTTTTTTTGACTAAAGGGAACT
>JAYQWI020000702.1:0-3255 GCA_035871815.2 Candidatus Parabeggiatoa communis | reverse complement strand
TATAGTGGGTGTTTTAAACGAGGGAGTAGAAGCCAAAATTTATATAGATGGTCAATTAGAAAAGGTTGACACAACCAGTATACCAGCTCATCTTTTTCCATCAAGTGATTTGTATATTGGCCGTGATGGCACGGCTGAAGCTGAAGAAAGATGGCATGGATTAATTGATGGGGTTCGTATTTACAACCGCGCCCTTTCTGAATATGAAATCCAACAACTTTATAGCGGTGGAAATGGTGGCAAACCGGGTAGCACAGCTATATCTTTCAGCAATCTAAAACCACTTTATAATGTTGGTGAACATATTGTGATAGATTTGGTGGAAAACTTAGAAGTTAATCGTTTTAATCGTGTTGATTTATGGGTAGTCATTAAAATGCCTAATGGTGGTTTGCTCTTTATGACGGAGCTGGCCTTCGAGCCTTTTAGTTTCAATGCACAACCATTTAGAGCGTCTTTAGATAACACGCAAAGAACGCACCGAGTTTTGGAATTTGAAGTTTTACCGGGATTAGGTGGCGATTACAATTTTTATGCGGTTTATGTTGAAGAAGGCAAGAATCCTATGACGGATAGTTTCTTGGTACTACGTTCAAATGTTGCAAAACGGAAAGTGGTTTTGAGTAATGAGTGAATAATTTCTCCAAATAACTCATATGCCATAATGCCATCCCAAGCCTCTCGGCAAAAACCGAGGGGCTTTTTTTATGCACGAAAATAGCCGCAAAATCAATTTGGAACGAAACGCAAAATCAATTTTGCATCGGCCTGATTGGAGTGCAAAATTTATTTTGCTTATGCGCGATTGATTGAGATTAATAATGACCTTTTTTTTGGAATGCGCCCCTTTCCACTTCCTTTTTTTATACCCGTTCAATCTCGTGATGTTCAAACAAATAATCTAGCCATAAGTTGCTGATCACTTCTTGTAGTTTATTTTGACTCAATCGTTCCTCTAAATTATCAATATCAACCATATCTAAAGGCTGATCTTGCCAAGAACAAGCAAAAACGGCTTTTGTGCGTTGGCCTGTCTTGGGATCAATTTGCCATTGTAGGCATTGGGCGCATACGCCTTTTAACATACATTGCATTGGGCCGTGTATGGAGGCGATACATTGGGGGGATTGAGTGAGGTAGTTGTGTAATGTGCTTTGTCGTGCTTGTTGTATCAGACGCACGAGGCGATGGCTGCCGATGATGTGTATGCGGGTGACGGCTTGCAAGGGTATTGCTGGGGGGGTGTCTGATAATTGGCCGTTGGCATAACGGGTTAAGATTTCTAAAAAGTCGCCTGTGGCGCTGTAATCTTGTGGACGATTGACGGGGATCGGTTTTCCGGAAGCGGTGATCCAAACAATGACATCGGCGGCGGCCTCTAATGCGGCTTGATTATAAACATCGTCTGCGGTTTGGAAACCGGCAATGTAGAGGAGGCGATTGCCGGCGGCTCGTATGGCTGGGCCTACGGTGCGCATGTCTGCTGATGCGATGCGGCCGCCAATGATCATGACGGTTTCACCCCCATCGTCAATTTTGGTGGGTACCCCAGTGGGCCCCATTAAGGCTATGGGTTGGCCGGGGCGAAAGGTGGCACATAAGCGTGAACTGGCTCCTTGTTCTAGTATCATGAGTGAAAGGGTTCCTTTTTCACGATCTATGCCAGCGCAGCGCATGGCTAAAGCTTCTGTTTGTAAGCGGGTACCGCCTACAATGGGGGCTTGGGTTTCAAAGTTTTGTAGCCGGAAAAATTGACCGGGTTGGTATTTTTTGGCGGCCAAGGGGGCGCGTATGTGTAGTTCGACAATGCTGGGGCTGTGTCGTTGCACTTGTTCTATTCTGGGCTGTAAAATCTCCTCTAGTTTCCCTTTTTCAAAGGGGATGGCCTCTTTTTTAGAAGTCGAGGAGATTTTTTCACTTAAGGCTTTGACAATGTGGGGATAGGTTCTCATGCCTGATGCAACGGCTTTAACGACGCTACCGTGAAAAGCGGGGTGGGTGTCGCCAATAAAAGTGATACGGTGATCAGTGTGTTCGTAGGAAGTAAAGGGCCCAAAATCCGGTGTTTTGCAGTGTTCTGGCGCTGAGGTGGGTTGCAAGCGGCCTTCAATGTCGTGATGGGGTTGATATTGAAACAGGCTGTGGCGTTCAAAATGGCCTTTATGTTCAAATTCATAGGCGACATTGGGTTTCGCGCCAGTCGCGACAAATATCGCACGGGCCGGTAAGACGATCTCTTCATCGCTGCTTTGCCAGTTGCCGTCAGTATCTTGTACCCGTTTTTGACAGACTAAGGCTTGTATCTGTCCATATTGATCGAGGCGTGCTGCTTTTGGTTCTAAAGCTTCAAGGTAAAAAATCCCTTCGTCTAATGCTTTGATGACTTCTTCATGGTTTCGTTGGTAGGCGGGAGAGTCATGCAGGGTGCGTCGATAGGCAACGGTGACTCCGCCCCATTGGTGTAATAAACGTTGTATATCCGGTTCCGTTCCGGCTTGTTTAGCGCGTTCTCGCTCGGCTTGTAATGCTTTCGCATGGCTTAAAAATTCGGCCAGTATTTCGAGTGAAGGGGGATCAAGTTGTTCATGGATTCTGGTTTCACCAAAGGCCTGGATGAGTTGTTCGTAGCGGTGACGGATTTTTTCGATTTGGATGAGGTAATAGGCTTGTACTTCTGTGGCGGTGTCGATGCCGGTTAGCCCGCCACCGATGACGATAGCCGGTAAACGCACCTGTAAATTCGCTAAGCTGTTTTCTTTAGCCGCGCCTGTGAGCTGTAAAGTCATCAGAAAATCAGCGGCTTGGCGCATACCTGGCGCGAGGCTGCCTGGAATAGGTAGGGCTTGTGGTAGGCCGGCACCGACGGCTATGGCGATATGATCAAAGCCTAAATCCCAAGCGTCTTCTACAGTAATCGTGCCCCCAAAGCGTACCGCGCCGTAAACTTGAAAATGAGGGCGGCGTAATAAACTGAGATAAACCAGTTTGAGGAAGTTTTTATCCCAACGGACTGTGATGCCGTATTCGGCAACGCCGCCAAAACCGGTCATGATGCGCTGATCCAGTTCTTCTGTGAAATCGGCATAATGTTCAATGGGTTGCTTAATAAAGTGTTCAGGCAAGGGTTCGATTTTGAGGCCATCAATACCGACGACAGTAAAGCCTTCCATGAGTAAATGATGGGCTAAGGTTAACCCGGCGGGGCCCATGCCAGCAATGAGTACTTTTAAACCGTTGTCAGGTTTAGGCACATAT
>JAYQWI020000701.1:0-3808 GCA_035871815.2 Candidatus Parabeggiatoa communis | reverse complement strand
TTAGAAAGAGAAATGGTTTCTTCTGTTAAAATTGATTCAGTAATCTTTATTATACTGTCACGTAAAGTATCCTGTTTAAAATTCCCATCTTTAAGATTATCGGTACTGTGTTCAACCCAAATTTTTTTCAAATTCTCAGATAGCTGTTCAAAACTTATCCCGTTGTCTTCAATTGCATAATAAATCTCTACAATGGAATTTCTAACAGTTGCCTCAATGAGATTATAAAGTAATAGAAAACCATTGGCTATGAGTATTTTCTTGGGACCCTACGCGAGCTAATTTGAACATTGAGTTTCATTGAACTGAAGATAGCCTTCAGTATTAATGTATTGTTCAATATTTTGTAGTATTTCTTTTAAATAAGAAATGACTTCTTGCTTTATTTTCAAAAGGTCTTCAATTGTACAATCTTTTCCACAATCACAAAAAGAAAATACACCATGCGCTAGATCATTTCTCTTATTCTTTACCGTTAATAATTCTTTTCCATCTTTTGTTATCTGTGAATTCGTTTGGCATGAAAAACCATAGTTTTTTGCGATCTTTTTTATTTCTCTCGCATCAAGATTTCCAGAAATAATCTTTTCCGAATCAAAGCATTTTGAAACAATATCTGTTGAAATATTCGTCACCATTGGTAACAACTTATCTGTGTTACGATCCTTGAAATTCTTAATCACCACTTTTTTTAATTCTTCCCGAATATCTTCATAAGTCACATTTTTGTTGTTTAATTCGACATAGATTTCTTCAATCGCCTTTTTTATAGAAGATTCAGCAAGATTATAAAGCAGTAAAAATCCATTGGCTTTTAATATCTTAGTCATTTCTGGATCAATGGGTTTGTATTCTTTGGTATCAGGATAGAATAGTTGAGGCATTCGGAGTTCTGTGCCTCTGATTGTGTCCTTTAAAAAACTAAAATAGACTTCAATCTCATCCACCCGCCTATTGAAATCTTGTAAAGTATCGAACATGGTTTATTTCTTACCCAACAATTTATCTCTAACAAATTCGATTCTGGCTTTAACTTTAGGGCGAGAATTACTCGCATCAGATCGGGTGTGTACCTTAAATTCTTTAGAATCTAACCAATCTATTTCAGGGGGAACCAAATTAGACTTTTTTTGTAAGGCAATATGTACCCCCACAGATAGTGTTTCAAAGCGCACCCTTGGCGTGGTGGTTGCATTTTCTGATTTTTTAAACCCATAAGGAAAATACTTATCAACAAAATCCAACATATTTTCAAAACGTTGCCGAAGTTTCTCACTATCAAAATGGGCTTTTTTCTCCTTAATGTAATCGTCTAAAAACGTGTTCACACGATGCCCAAATTTGAGATATTTTTCTGAATAAGCGAAAAATCTCAAAACCAGTTCTCCAGCCTCTTCTCTATCTGCCCGTATTTTGCTAATTGGACATAATGCCAAGAACTTTTTATTCTTAGCGCATTCGGAAACGAAGTCATAAAATGGTCCGGCAAAAACGCCCTTTCTAACTTCCATGTCTTTTAGAATATCACTGCCAGTGTTAATTCTCTCAAATATGTCTCGTCTGACTTTGGCATCTGCTTTTTCTGTCAGTTCAATCATTCTTAATGTTTTTCTATTGAACCGCCGTTGGCGAGACAAACTTAAATCATTATAAGTGAACCCATTTAAAGTCTTTAACTTTTCTAAATTCTCTAAGATTAAATTATTGTTCAAAAATGCGTCAAGCGTTCGTATTCGTTGTGAACCATCAACTATTTCAAATCTTTCGCCACGATCAGCCGTAAAAATATAAGGAATAGGTAAACCTAACATAACCGATTCGATAAATTTCGATTGTCTCTTTTTATCCCAAGTAAACTCTCTTTGATAGTTAGGAATAAAAAGTTCATTTTCATCATCTTCAATACCCTGCGTATATTTTTGAACGATGACTTCAACCGGATATTCTCTTGTATCATAATCCACGATTTTTTGTTCGTTCAATATTTCGTCTTCTGCTGCCTGTTTTTCATCAGCAGTAATAGTTGTTTTCTGAGTTTTTTTAGAAGCCATCAATGTTATCTCCTATTTTTTAATATTGTTATCAAGAAGAGGCTCTTACAAAATGCTCTTTAACGTGTTTAATAATACTTTGACCGATTATTTCTCCCAATTTGGGAGGGAAGGCATTACCAATTTGTTTAGATAAATTTCCAAATCTGAAGTTTTCAGGGTTTTCTACAAATTTGTAGTCCATTGGAAAACTTTGCAATAAAGCCGCTTCTCTTAATGAAATAGCCCTATCTTGTTCCGGATGTCCAAATCTGCCGTTACCAATACCCGTACAAAAAGTTGTCATTGTCGGTGAAGGTTCATCCCATTTCATCCTTCCATAAATGCTAACGTAGGTTTGCCCCTTACTGCTTTTGTGACAAGCTAGTTTTAAATCCTCATCCCAATCCCTTTTCCAGCTACCACCTGGTATGGATTGTCTTATTCTTTGTAAGTTTTTATCAGATAATTTCGATGCTTTATGAAAAAAATCATCAGGAGATGATTCACCTGATTTAATTTTATCTAATTGAGCAATTGCATCTCGCACCGTTAAATAATTTTCTGGTGTATGAGTTGGCGGCAGTAAGGATATATTTCCAAATTTGGATGCTAATAATACCAATCTTTTCCTTTTTTGGGGAATACCATAATCAGGGGCATAAATGATGTTATCCCAAATGAAATAGCCACCCTTTTTAAGATTACTCACAAAATCTTTAAAAACAGGGGCCTTTTTGAAATTTAAAAGCTGAGGAACATTTTCCATTGAAACAATATCAGGTTTGACTTCATTAATTATCCTTGAAAACTCATAGAGCAATTGCCATCGACGATCTTTTTGTTTATCACCCTTAAAAGTATATGAAGAAAAAGGTTGGCAAGGGGCACATCCAACTAGCACTTTGACATCATTTTTTGTATAGAGCGCATTAATTTTCTCTTTGGTTAATTTCTCAATATATTCGAAAAGGAATTTGGACTGACAGTTTGCTTCAAAGGCATATTGGCATGAATTATCAATATCAACCCCCGCATCTATCTTTAAACCTGATTTATAGAGGCCATAAGAAAAACCCCCAATTCCACAAAAAAGATCAACAACAGATATTTTTGCTTTCATATTTATCAGTAATGTCTGGTTGTCAACAGGTTATAAAATACTCAATCCCATTAAATGAGATATATTAAACAGACGGGTTTGGGAATGCTCAACTTTAAAAACAAAACCTATTTATAGGCATTCAAAATCTTGTCTACCCATGTCATTTATTATTACTGATAATTCCAAAATCAATCCGTTTTCTGATTATACATAATATACAATGGTTCTGAGAGTGACTTGTTCATCAAAATAAAACAACCCGTTATCCGAACTGCCCCTTCACAGTTCCCTTTGTTCTGAACTTCAGCCAAAGTGACTCGCTTTCACACGCTGTACACTTTTAAAACCCTAGTCCTAGCTGTGTTGGTAGCAATATATTATTTAGCGGGCGCACGATACACCCCTAAAATAATCTTGTCAAGCATCAAGCCTCAAATTATTGTCAGTTTTAAAAATGGAGTAGTAATGCTATAGCTTTTCAGATACGGCAAAAGGGCGAACACATACATAGGTTCGCCCCTACATAAAATGTCGTTTTTAATCAAAACTCAAGTCAATTTCCCTTGTTTCTTGAGATTGAGGCTATATAAAAATATCGCTATTAATATGCCCATACCGACTAGCGAACTGATTAGCGAGATAATTTGTTCTAGGGGGGTGGCCGGGCTATACC
>JAYQWI020000700.1:0-3691 GCA_035871815.2 Candidatus Parabeggiatoa communis | reverse complement strand
GGCATCGATCAAGCCCGCTTACAGGCCTTTATTGCCGACTTACCCATTCCAGAAGCCGATAAAACACACTTACTGAAACTAACACCCGCTAGCTATACGGGTAATGCAGCAACACAAACCCAATCTTTAAAAACTCATTTCTAGGCTGAGCAACGTGGTTGCCCACCATCCCTCTACGCTCGTTGGTAACTCCAAAAAATTAAAATACCCACACCTTTAATCAATCTTCTTTCATTCTCTGCGGCTCTGCGTGAGCAGACAGTTTGTTACATAAGATTTGTATGCATAGAGTAGTGTGGTTGTTTTGGGTATTTTATTTTTTTGGAATTGCCTTAACACTGATTGATCAACGCCGTCAGTTTAATCAGTCAAATCAGCGTTCTATCTTCAACATTGATAACTGATGATAACTAAAAAGGAAGCGAAGATGCAGATCAAAAGATTGACTATCAAAGGATTTAAAAATTTTCAACAGCACATTATCCTTGATAAAATAGGAAATATTGGTGTCATTCATGGTGAAAATAATGTCGGTAAATCGAATGTGTTGGAAGCGATGCAGTTATTTTTTCAACTTTTGTTGCTTCAAAAAACTAATAAAAGTGTTTCCATAACTTGGGTGCAACAACTGAGCTTTTCAGAAATAGAAAAACAGGGATTTTATCCCAGTGAACTGTTTAATTTAGAAGTGCCAGTACCGATTGAATTGAACGTCACGTTCACGATTCAACCTGAAGAACTCAAACAAGCCAATATTCAAGCACCGCTGCCCACTTCTGAAGTACACCTTGCTCTCCAATTAAGTTCTATTCATACTGATTTTGAATATCGCATTCTAAAATATCAATTTGCCGACGGCACCGATCTCACTCATCCTGAAACAACGGCAGAACAAAAAACGTTTGCCGTACAGTTTGCCCTCTTTCTCGCCCAAAGCTTCTTACTGAAAACCAAAGAAACCAGCAATCGTTTTGCATTAATTAGACTTGATCGCCGGATATCACAAACTGAAATCGAAGCCGTGCGTAGTGTGGTGCCACAAGCCTTGTGTTTACAACTGTATGATGCAAAAGAATCCCCAGAACCCTTACATTACAAAAGATGGGCACTTTTTGTCAAAATAATGAAGAAATTCAATGATGTACTGGGAGAAGGCGAATTTGTGGTATTGTTTAATCGCCATACCGGTAGTGCTAATCTCGCCTTTCAAACACCCGTCACACGCATTCCAATTGATTTATTAGGTTCCGGTATTCAACAAATCATTGCATTAATAGCGCGACTACTGATGAGCAATGCCAGTTTTGTTGCCATTGAAGAACCAGAATTAAATTTACGCTATACGCTACAATTACGTCTACGCGATATTTTCAAAGAAATTATTGAAGCATCTGTAGGCCCCCAACAACTCTTTTTAACCAGTCATTCACCCGCCTATGAATTTGGTCAACATTTTTACGCCCTGCGTAAAATCAATGAAATACCCACCGTTGAATTAAAACCGATTAAAGAAGCCGTATTATTTACCCATCATCATGCTGATTCACCCTACCTAGTCGGTGAACATGCCCCCTTGTGTTACGTCTCAACGGATGGATTAGTCAAGCTACCAGAACGTATTCGTAAACGGCTTAATCTTGAACAAGGCGGTGGTGTCGTCTTGCTAGAACGAAAAGACACTGGACATGTAGAATTATTAACCGACAACCAGTTTGATGACTTGTTTGAAGAGAGCGTTGAAAATGAACCAGCATGAAGTCTATAACTTACTCTGTCGTGGTGAATTAACAATGGCATTCGATACCAATGCTTTATTTAGTAACAAACGTTTTAGAAGCTTGTGTAATGGTATCAACCGCCTCAAAGATTGTGATAAGCAATACCAATTTAATCTGGTTGTGCCAGCACCAGCACATGCCGAAAAATTGCACGATTTAAAGCAAGCATACCGAGATCATTATGATTTCAATGAAGTCATTAAAGGCCTCACAGACAAAGGAATCCGCATTGCCTCGTTTGAACCCCATCATGCCGATATCGTAGCCGACTTAGTGGGCGAGCAATTTCCAACAACCCAAACATGGCGCACATTTAAACGAGATCGTTGTATTGCATGTCTCGGTTTGAACAAAGATCAAATCACGCTCATTCAGGGAAGTGGCAAAACATGTGGCGCAACAGTCGATTGGTTGATTGCTGGCTACGCAAAAGCAGAAAATTGTTTGCTCGTTACAGGTGATACAAGAGAAGAATTTAAGAACATCATGAAAACAACATTAGAACACTTAGAAGCCGCGGTTGAACAATTATTACAAGAAGCGACAAAAGTGAGTACAACGTAACGAAGGATAAACTTTTTTCAGTTATCAGTTATCATTTATCAGTTTCAGGCAAAAGTTTTTGTTTGCCTCAACTTTTGCGTGAAAATCAGTTATCAACACCTTGCTGGCCAGTATGTTCAAGGCCAACATATTTATCTGACAAACTATAGAACACTGATTGTCATGATTAGACTGATTTTCACGCACTTTGTTTAGCTAGTGCCTGAACGAAAACGCTTTGTCTCATTTTCAAATGTTCAACATACAAAGGCACACAGAACAATTAATAAGCTTTTTGTTAGTCAAATCAGGGTGAAATTCCTCTGTGAAGCTCTGTGTTACTCTGTGAACTCTGTGTTGAAAAAGGTTTTCGTTCAAACACTAGCTACGCTAAACAAAGCGCGTGAAACACTGATTGATCAACACCGTCAGTTTAATCAGTCAAATCCGCGTTTTATTCTTAATTTGTCACCATAAAACTCAGTATACTAATAATTTTATTAGGATTTTTAATATAATAATCCTCAATATCGATAGACACAGTCGTATCTTCTAACTTCAAAAATTTCCAAGCATGCCCCGTTGTAACCGCCCCATATATACAGGGCAATGTGTTGCCCTCTTTTTTATTATAAATTTGAGCCGCTATCATTTCAGCGATACATTGGCCCAAACCCCCCATGATTTTTTCATTTTTAGCTTCCGTGATAACAACAATAGGCGTATCTAAGAAAAGTTGTTCAGACGACTTGCTCATAATGAAATCACAAAAACCATTCAGTCCCTTATCTTTATCTACCGTAAAATCTATTCCCGAAAAAAAACTGATATTAAGTTGCTTCTTTATTTCCAGAAACAGATTAATAATAATGAGTTCAGAACTCGCTTTTTCGGTTCCTATAGCAAGCGCGATAGGCACATTGTTTTTTAAGATTTCTGCCAAAAAATCGCTTATTTCAACGTCTTTAACAGAAGAAAATAAATCTTCAGTTTCGACTATTTTCAGACTAAATTCAGATTTAACCTTTTTTAAGTTAAAATCACTATAAGCCATAACACCTCTCTATAACTACAAGCCACCATTTAAGCTTAAGGTGGGCAACAAAAAGACGTTACCCACCCTACATTTATTATTCATTTGCGCGCAAAAACTTTTACCTGAAAAATTGAACAGTCACTGTTCACGCCAATTTTGAATTTTACTGATATTAGCGTACTATCCTAAACAGTGATAACTGATAACTGATAACTGATAACTGATAACTGAAAAGAAACCCATGAAATCTCAAACAAACTTCCTCTTTTGCCTCGGTGGGCATGATTTAGAAATGCTCACGATAAAGCAATTATTAGAAGACAATGCTCAACCC
>JAYQWI020000699.1:0-1745 GCA_035871815.2 Candidatus Parabeggiatoa communis | reverse complement strand
TGAGAATCGATGATTTTTGTGTTTTTTCTGCGGGTAATGGGGGTATCACGCTGGGCAATTATATTCATATCGCTTGTTTTTGTGCCTTATATGCTCATGAACCGATTGTGATGGCCGATTTGAGTACTTTATCGTCTAGGGTGGTGATATATACTTGTTCTGATGATTTTTCAGGAAGCAGTTTAACGAATCCGACTGTGCCTGATGAATTTCGGCCTGATTTGATAAGGGGGCCGGTGATGATCAATAGGCATGTGGTTGTGGGCACTAATTCAACTATATTACCTGATGTGACAATTGGAACAGGTTGTGCCATTGGGGCCCATAGTTTAGTGAATCAAAACTTGGCTGAATGGGGGATTTATGCGGGGGTGCCGGCGAGGAGAGTTAAGGATCGAAAACAAGATTTGTTGGTATTAGAAAAGCGTTTTTTGTCATCTCGTCGCTAGTAAATTTTCGTTCCAAATTTATTTTGCGCCAGATTGTAGTGAAAAATTTATTTTGCACAAGATTTATAGTTTATAAAATGAGCACTTTTTTGATGAATTGAAAATATAACGCTATGACTTCTAAACCCTTATCTCAAGGTTTTCAAGATTCCCCTAGTATTTTAATCATCGGCCCGTCGTGGGTGGGCGATCTGATGATGGCGCAAAGTTTGTTCAAGGTTCTGAAACGTGAGCAACCGGCTGTCACTATTGATGTTTTGGTACCCACTTGGTGTGATGGCTTGCTGAAACGGATGCCGGAAGTCCGTCATGTCATGACTCATACGATTCAACATGGGCAACTGGCTTGGACTGAGCGTCGTCGCATCGGTCAAGCTTTGCGTTCTAAAGCTTATCAACAGGCGATTGTATTACCTCAGTCTTGGAAATCGGCTTTGATCCCGTTTTGGGCTGATATTCCTTTACGCACGGGTTTTAAAGGTGAAATGCGTTATGGTTTGCTTAATGATATACGTCATTTGAATCAATCTGTATTGCCTCGAACGGTTGAGCAATTTGTTGCTCTGGGTTTGCCTAAAAGTGATTTGCCAATCACCGATCCGATACCTTATCCTTGTCTTTCTCCTGAAAAAGTGTTTCCTGAGCTAGGGGAAGGGAGTGTCTTAGAACGTCTTGGTTTGGATGTCTTGCAGGGGCCTATTTTAGCTTTATGTCCAGGGGCTGAATATGGCCCTGCGAAATGTTGGCCGTTGGAATATTACGCAACTTGTGCGAAACATCAAGTCGTTAAAGGTTGGCGAGTTTGGTTATTCGGTTCTCATAAAGATAGGGCGATTGGGAAACAAATTCAGGCTTTGGTGGGGGCCGGGTGTATTAATTTATGTGGGAAAACGAGTTTACCTGAAGCGGTTGATTTATTGGCTTTGGCGCATACTGTCATTAGTAATGATTCTGGCCTGATGCACGTTGCGGCGGCCTTAGATAAGCCTTTGATTGCGCTTTATGGTTCTTCTAGTCCAGATAAAACACCTCCGCTCAGTCGTTATGCCCATATTGTGTCTTTGGCGCTAGATTGTCGTCCTTGTTATCAGCGCAGTTGTCCTAAAAAACATTTGAACTGTTTGCGCGATATCAAACCGGAACAGGTGCTTGATTTAATTAAATAGAACGCTGATTGTACTGATGTTCATGATTGACGCTGATTAAAGCAATCATTTAATCTCACGCAAAGTCGCAAAGTCGCATTGAGTAGAGACGCACGGCCGTGCGTCTCTACTTGGCTAATTTAATTTGTAC
>JAYQWI020000698.1:0-1684 GCA_035871815.2 Candidatus Parabeggiatoa communis | reverse complement strand
GATTGGTTCTAGCTCTTTATCTGGAATTTCGTTGGAACAGAAAAGCGATGACACGACATTTATCGGTTTTGGGATAGGGGTTAATGGCAAGAATGGAGGATTAAACCTCAACACAGAATTTGTTTATGGGAGTACCAATATCCTCTATGAATTCAATGATGGCAGAGGAACAACTGAAACGGCTAAATCTTGGGATTTAAGTATTTTGGGTGCGAGTCTTAATGCAGACTACAATTTCTTAAAGAGCCGCTTAACACCTTTTTTAACGGCTGGCGTTGGTTGGTATTACTTTTCTTATGATGTACCCGGTGGTTATGACATTCTCTTTTCAGGTTCCGAATTCTCTTACTCAGTAGGTGGTGGTGCCAGATGGGATATTAGCGACAAGTTTTTTATGAAGGGGCTGTATAAGATGACATCGACTAGTAGTTTTTCCTTTAATGGAATCAGCCTGAATTTGGGATATGTTTTTTGAGGGAAGCAGGGTGGGTAGAATGTTCTTATGCCCACTATTTTTTAAAGCTTGTAGATTGGACAGAGAAACGAAGTCCCACATTAACTCTCCTCTCAAACTGATTATTTAAGCATGTTGGGCTTCTTATCCTTAATCTAACCTACGAGCAATTCTTGATCGTTTATTTCGCAAAGAGGTGAATACTGGTGAGACGCGATAAAAATGAGTTCCGTGTGCCTGATGGTATTTTGAGTGATTTTCGTTTTTTGATACGTCCAATTAACTTAAGTTTGCTTATTTTATTACTTGCTTCATGTGCCTCAACTCCAACCAACCGATTTATTCGGACAAACCCTAGTCTTGATAAACACTTACCTCAAATGACAAATATTGGAGTTGTCAATGGATGTATGCCTTCTGATGGATGACGTTGGTGATGATTATCACTCAATAGAAGCTTCAAAATCAGCAGCATCACTGATGTTGCAAGGTGCAAAAGCTTATTTGATGGAAAAAAAGGGCTATAAAGTCGATTTCCAACTTTCACCAACAGTGTGCGCATTCAAAGACAGCAAAGAAAAAATGAATGTCGCACAAGAAAAAGGAACGGAAACGTTTTACGAAAACTCACCCTTTTTTGTTTCTGAATCGGTCAAGAATGATCAGAGCTATGAGCAAGCTTTAATCCATCTGATTAAGCAAGTACTAAAGTCTGTCGAACAGAACGAACATTCACCGTCTGAGCTATTTAGTAAAGATGACAAAATACGAGATAGCTTAAAAATTATCGCTGAACGGGCTAATACAGAAGTGCTGCTTGTCATAACAGGAAATGGGCTGGTTGTCTCACTCGGTAAGGCAATAGGACAATCAGTACTTACCACCGTTTTTACTTTAGGGTTGGTAACTGCTCGGAATACTTCGTATTTGGATAGCTATGCCGCTCTTATTGATCTGAAGAAGGGAGAAATGCTGTGGTCAAACTCACTCCGAATTAAAGATGATCCTACCGACGAGGATTTTTACTTGCAAGAATGGCCCCAGCAAATTTTATATCATTTTCCACCAAACCAAATGTGAGCAAAATTTGCTCAATAGGAGGTTAACATTAAGCGGTATTTTCAATACACAAACATAGGCTTGATTTCGTTCAGCCTATTGTTGTTAGTGAACTGCGGGGGTGATGACAGTGACGGGGGTGATGGTGGTGGCTACCATATCAAATCATTT
>JAYQWI020000697.1:0-7094 GCA_035871815.2 Candidatus Parabeggiatoa communis | reverse complement strand
CATCGGGATCAGAAGAACCACTGTTATTGAGGTTCACCGTGAGAGGCGCGCTTCCCGTTTTGGGAGTCACACTCATTTGTGCAGTCGGGGGTAATTGAACCTGAACCTCAGGCTCTGTCACGTTGACTGTTCCCCCAGCCGTATTCGTCAAACCTTGGTTATCTGTGACAATCAGTGTGATCGGATATGTTCCGGCTGTGTTGAAAGTCATTTGTGCGTTGCAGCTAGGACTTTTTTGGCCATTAGAGGCTTGCCATTCACAACTTGTGCTGGTACCGTCAGGATCGTAAGAACCACTGTTATTGAGATTTACCGTAAGAGGTGCGGGCCCTGATTTCGGTTCAATAACCACTTTTGCAAAGGGGGGTTGATTAGCGGTTTCAGGCGGTGGCGTGGCAGTTGATGAGTTGACTTTCACCATTTTACTCGTCATCGCCTCCGAACCCTTGTTATCGGTGACAATCAATTCGATTTCATACTCCCCCGGCTCCTTGAAAGTAAATGACACTTTTTCCCCGCTGGCAAAAACCTGTCCATCAGGCAGCTGCCATTCATACTTTCTAATCTCGCCATCTGGATCAGAGGATTTGTTACCGTCAAAGGTGACAGTCAGTGGTGCTGGGCCTTGGCCTGGTGATACCGTGAAATCGGCTTGAGGGGGCTGATTGCCGCCACCATCGGGTGGTGGCTGACAGGTTGTCGAGCCGGGTGGACAGGGTTCTTGTGCAAAGATCGTTGCTGGCAACACACTGCACAATGAGCTTGCCAGTAAAACGATCTGTATGCCACTTGCAAAACGATTTTGCAAGGGTTTTCTAAAATGTGACATTGTCATAGATTGTCTCCTGATATTTAGTGTTGGTGTTGGAGTTCGCAAGCTCACTCCAACCTACATTTGTGGTTGATTAGCCAATGTTGTCTTTTTGATAGCCAGATTTGACCGATAAACTTCGGCCCCGGCCTTCAAGGGATCACGCCCTTCTTGAACATAGAGTGCGTAAAAGGTGTATTCTCCTCCGATTCCGGGTACGATTTCAACTTCTAACACTTGATGCGTCATTTCTAAACTCTCCACCGAGTGTTTGAAAGCTTGAGCTTTCAGGCTAAAAGGTTCATCTGGCTGCGATGTTAAAAACATCAATTCGCCGCTAGGAATTTGAATACCAAGCCATAAATCTACGATTTCAGTGGGCCGTCTTGGAATGCTTTCTGTCAAATCGACTTTAAGCTTATCCCCTACTGAGTATAAAGAGTCTAAGCCTTCAAACACTAACTGCACAGTTTCGCCTACCCTGATCGTCACGCTGTCAGATGACAGGTTGCCTTCATCATCGGTAACGGTAAGCGTGAGGGTATACTCGCCAGCTTCTTTAAAAGTCAAATGGGCCGTTTCGCCTGACGTTGTCAGCGTATTGTCTTCATCGCTGGCTTTCCAATCGTAAGCAACCAGTGTGCCGCCATCTGGATCGAAAGCGTGGCTACCCTCTAGTGTAACGGTTAATGGAGCAACACCAGCCAATGGATACGCTGTCAGCTTGGCAATGGGCGATTTGTCTTTGACGGTTACCGTTTGATGGGCAGGTTCACTTTGTTCTCCATCATTATCAATGACAATCAATTCAACGTCATAACTGCCCGCATTATTGAAAATAAAGCTTGCTGTCTCTCCAAAGGCTTGTTGTCCATCAGAACTCGTCCACACATAATCCGTGATCTGGCCGCTATCAGGATCAAAAGAATTGTTGTCATTGAGTTTTACGGTTAGCGGTGCCTCGCCAATCTGTGGATTGGCCTGAAACTTGGCCACTGGTGCTGTACCGAATACCGTCACGGTTTTTTCGGCCGTCGCTGTCGCGCCTTCATCATCGGTTATTCTTAAAGATATAGTCTGTTTTCCCACCGATGTCAAAATTAAATTGGTTTTAATGCCCGATAAGGTTTTACCGTTAGACGATTCCCATGCCCAACGAACAATGTGGCCATTAGGATCATAGGATTGGCTGCCATCTAAATGGACAGTAAGCGGCTTTTTGCCTTCTGTGGGTGAAAGGGTGAAACGGGCGATGGGCGGTGTTTTTTTCTCAACAGTGATCGTTTTTTCCGTGCTGCTGGTACTGTCATTGTTATCAGTGACGCTCAAAGTGAGGGTGTAATTTCCATGTTTCTCAAAAGTGATTTTTGCCTGTTGACCGCTCATTGTTTGTCCATCAGAAGAGGCCCATTGGTAATCTGTCAGGTTACCGTCTGGATCAAACGCGCTTGAAGCGTCTAAAGTGAGCGTTAAGGGGGCATAACCTTCTTCCGGTGAGAACTTAAAAGCCGCTGTTGGGGCTTGATTAATCACGAAATCTTGCTTAAGGGTTTGAGTTTTATTTTGACTATCAGTAACAGTCAGGCTTATGGGATAACTGCCGCCTTTTTCAAAAGTGAATTCAATCTCTTTGCCTATGAGGTTTTGATGATTAGCAACCGACCAGTTATAGTCAGTAATATCGCCTAGAGAGTCACTGGCATCAAAGCTCAGCGTAATCGGTGCTGTGCTGGTGAGCGGGAAAACGCTAATGACAGGTGTGGGGGGTAAATTCAGCTTCCAAAGTTTAAGCGTATTATCCCGACTACCCGAAATCGCGTAGCGCCCATCGTTTGATATCGCGACAGCATAAATTCTACTGCTATGATCCTGGAAAGTTTGAAGCGTTTTACCACTGATCACTTCCCATAATTTGAGTGTATTATCAGAACTTCCTGAGAGAGCATAACGTCCATTGGGATAAAAGCTGACAGAATAAACTTCATCACTATGACCTTTAAAAGTCTTGATTTTTTGACCCTTTTCTAAATCCCATACTATGATGGTATGATCAAGACTAGCCGATAGTGCAGTGTGATCATCATTGGGTGAAAAGGCGACGGCCGATATTAAACGAGTATGGTCTTTGAGAGTGAGCAGAGTTTCTCCGGTTTTGATATCCCAGAGTTTGACGCTGTTGTCTTGGCTCCCGGAAAGGGCTTGGCTACCATCATCTGAAAAAGCCACCGCATAAACGGATCGGCTATGGCCTTCAAATGTCAGCACATTTTCGCCGGTTTGGATATTCCAAAGTTTGAGGGTGTTATCTTCACTACCAGAAAGGGCCTGATGCCCATCAGGTGACAAGGCTACTGCTCTGACGGAATTGGTATGGCCTTTGAAAGTGATCAAGGTTTCCCCAGTTTGGATATCCCAGTATTTAAGGGTCGTATCGCGACTGCCAGAAAGCAGCGTTTTGCCCTCTTTCGAGACAGTAATCGCATAAACTTTATCAAGATGGCCTGTGAAAGTACGAATAGCCTTTCCGCTATCAAGTTGCCAAAGTTTGATAGTGCTATCACTACTCGCAGAGAGGGCTTGGTTACCGTCTGGTAAGAAAGCGACGGATCGAACCGAATCGGTATGCCCTTGAAAAGTGCCAAGGGGTTCTTCTGCTAAGACATTATTTAACAGTAAGCAGAGAAATAGAGAGAAAATAAAGCGTTTTTTTAAAAAACGAATGGCTCTCAAAAAAGGGGCTTCAGAGTCAGCAATTGTGTTCATAATAGTTGTCCAGATTCAATATTTTCGCCAAATTAGCAGAAGGGAATAATAGACAAGTCAGTAATCAATGCCATTAATTTTAAGGGCAATCCAAAGACTTGCCCCATTGGTGGTAAAGGTTAGTTAAAATACCTGAAAATTTATGATTGAGTCAATTTTTATTGATTGAACAATTGAACAAATAAAACTAAAAATTTCAAAAAGAGTGGCATTTTTAATCTCACGCTTCGCGCAAAGTCGCAAAGTCGCATTGAGAAGACTTGGCACAGAAACGAAGCGCCTTTGCGCCTTTGCGTGAGATCGCTTTTAGATCGAACCCTTCTTTGAAAATAATTATATATAAATAATACCTAAGTACTGAACCACAAATAAACCGGTATTTTACAACAAAGAGACGCGAGGCATCGCGTCTCTACGAAACCGCGAATTGTAGATTTGCTCTGCTTCGCGTCTCTAATTATTATTGAGTTTTATCTCGTTTCCTCCACTAACGCTTTCAATTGATACATGATATCTAAAGCTTGTCTCGGTGTCATATCCTCTGGCGATAAGTTTTGTAGTTCGGTTACGACAGGATGTGGCGCAGCTTCTGGCGCGGCTTCTGAAGGCGCTTGTAAGGGCAATTCGCTTTGTTGGGCGGCCATTTGTAATTGTTGCGCTTCTAATTGTTTCAGGCGGCTACGTGCTTGATTCACAACGGGTTTCGGTACACCGGCCAATAGGGCGACTTGTAGTCCATAACTTTTATTGGCTGGCCCGTCTTTGATGGCGTGCATAAAAATCAATTTGTCGCCTTGTTCCACGGCATCTAAATGAATATTGGCGATGTTGTGATACCGTTCGGGCAAGCGGGTTAATTCAAAATAATGCGTAGCAAACAGCGTATAAGCCCCAATTTTTTGTGATAAATGCTCTGCACAAGCCCAGGCTAACGATAAGCCATCAAATGTGCTGGTACCGCGCCCGATTTCATCCATTAACACCAGGCTATTACGAGTCGCATTGTGCAAAATATTCGCTGTTTCAGTCATTTCTACCATGAAGGTTGAAAGGCCGCCGGCTAAATCATCGTTAGCCCCTATGCGCGTAAAGATCGCATCAATCGGGCCGATAATCGCTTGTTGTGCGGGCACAAAGCTGCCAATATGCGCCAATAATACGATCAGGGCAGTTTGTCGCATATAAACCGACTTACCTGACATATTCGCCCCTGTAATCAATAACATACGTTGATTTTGATCTAATTTTAAATCATTCGACATGAAGGGATCATCTTGCACCGCTTCCACGACGGGATGTCGCCCTTCACTGATTTCAATGTATTCTTTGTCAGTCAATTCTGGGGGATAGAATTTTAAAGTGTTGGCCCGCTCAGCAAAATTGTTGAGTACGTCTAATTCGGCTAAAGCGACACTACTGGCCTGTAATTCGGGTAAGGATTCCAGCAATTGTTCGAGTAACAGCTCATATAAATATTTTTCCCGATTCATCGCCCGTTCATTGGCACTTAACACTTTATCTTCAAACGTTTTCAATTCATCCGTGATATAACGTTCCACCGCTTTCAGCGTTTGACGGCGGATATAATGGGCAGGCACTTTGTCAACTTGTGCGCGACTGAGTTCAATATAATACCCATGTACTTTGTTAAAACCGACTTTTAAATTGCTAATCCCAGTGCTTTCACGCTCGCGGATTTCTAAATCCAGCAAATATTGCCCAGCGTTTTTCTTTAAACTGCGTAACTCGTCCAATTCTTGATCATAACGCGGTGCAATCACACCGCCATCACGCACCAGCATCGGTGGTTTTTCAACAATAGCGGCCTTCAATAAAGCATCCGATTTGGGAAAGGTGCCGATTTTCTGGGCTAAGTTTTGTAAATGAAGGCTGTCGAGTTGTTTCAATTGCTGTTGTAATTCGGGTAAAGCCCCTAATGCGGTGCGTAATTGGCTTAAATCACGCGGCCGCGCTGATTTCAAAGCGATACGGGCCAAAATGCGTTCTATATCGCCTATCGCACGCAGTTCTTGATATAACACATCAACGCTTTGTTGTTCCAATAAAACACCGATACTTTGATAACGCGCCCGTAGTACTTCAATATCACGCAAAGGGCGATGTAACCAGCGGCGCAACATGCGCCCTCCCATCGGCGTAGCACATTCATCCATGATATTAACTAAAGTATGCTCACGCCGGCCGATCAAACGGCTATCCAATTCTAAATTGCGCCGACTGGCCGCATCTAAAAAAATACTGTCTTCACGCCGTTCCCAAAACAGGCCTTGAATATGGGGTAATTGACTACGTTGGGTTTCACGGGCATATTGCAATAAACAACCGGCCGCTCTTAATGCGACGGTGAGATGCTCGCAGCCAAAGCCCGATAAATCCCGCGTACCAAATTGTTGTGTCAATAAACGCCGCGCGGTGTCTAATTCAAAATACCAAGGCGGTTGCTTACGAAAAGCGATTTTCGGCAAAGTCAGCCGATAGTCTTCACTGATCAATAATTCTGCTGGGCGCAATCGCTCCAATTCACTTAAAAACAAAGCTTGCCCTTGCACCTCGATCAAGGTAAAACGGCCACTGGCTAAATCAAGCATCGCAATCCCAATCAAATCTTCAACCGAATGCACTGCGCCTAATAAACTCTCTTGCCGTTCATCCAATAAGGCTTCATCTGTTAAAGTGCCTGGCGTAATAATCCGAGTGACTTGACGTTCAACCAAGCCCTTACTGGTAGCCGGATCACCGACTTGTTCACAAATCACGGCCGATTCGCCTTGTCGTACTAATTTCGCTAAATAATTTTCAATCGCGTGAAACGGCACCCCCGCCATTGGAATACTCTTGCCACCCGTTTTACTACGAGAAGTGAGGGTAATATCTAAAAGACGTGCCGCCCGTTCAGCATCTTCAAAAAATAATTCATAAAAATCGCCCATGCGAAAAAATAACAGCATATCGGGATACTCCGCTTTAACGTGGAGATATTGCTGCATCGCGGGAGTATGTTCTTCAGGGTTTTGTTTTGGCATAATTAGATTAATCGATATGAGTACAGCGCATTATGGCAATAGAGTACAGCGAAACGAAGTTCAGTGTAGCTAATTACGGGGATAAACGAATTGAATTGTTGGTGATTCGATGAGCATGTCAATTGATATAATATAATAAGGAAATAACAATAAGTCTATTTATTAATTAAATAATAAACGCTAAAGACGCTAAAGACGCTAAAAACGCAAAAGGAAGATAAATCGCCGCGTCTCTTGCGTCTCTTGTGTTATTTTTTACTCTGTGAAACTCTGTGAACGCCGTAAAGCGTTAAAAACGCACAATAAACCTTTAACCACCGTGGAATAATAAACACTTTATGCCCAACAAAAATAAGTCTGAAGACTCGACGGCACCGCAAAAAACCTTATGGCATCGCTTATTGGCGAGATTGCTAGAACTCATTTTGTCTCCCCTTGATATTGAAGTCCAACCCGATGTCAGTGTGATGACGGAT
>JAYQWI020000696.1:0-20048 GCA_035871815.2 Candidatus Parabeggiatoa communis | reverse complement strand
TCTGATTGCTTTTTATAAGGCTGGGATTTGGTTGGAAATCAGCACCCCCCTTATTCCGAAAATCAATGCTGATATCAATTCACTGCGGCAACTGGCGGAAACCATTTATGCCGTCAGCCCTGATATTCCGTGGCATTTGCTCCGTTTTACGCCAGAATTTAAACTCCGGCATTTACCCCCCACTTCCCCGGCCCTACTGAATCAAGCGGTGCAAATAGCTCATCAAGTGGGATTAAAATATGTTTATGTGGAACGGCCCTTAGGCCCCAGCGGACGTAATACGTTTTGTCCACACTGTCATCAAGAACTGATTTCACGCCAGATTTGGGGAATACAAGATAACCGATTAAATCAAGGGCAGTGTTTTGAGTGTGGATTTAAAATAGCGGGCTGTTGGTAAAAAAACAAAATTTTACCCATCGGGCTATTGGAAAGGTTATGAAACAAGTTGCTATGTTATGGTGTTCTCTTCAAAAAAGCCTTGCACATAGGTAGAATGATGGACTTTAAAAACCCAAACCCCACCCTCGGGGATAATTTATTTTTTGGATATTCCTAACTCTCAAAAACGTGATCATTGAGTTTGTTAAACGATGGCATTAAAAAATGAATACAGCAACTTTAACCCCTTTTATTATTTATCTGATTAGCATTATGGCTCTCGGTGTTATCGCTTACCGACAAACCCATAATCTTGCTGACTACATGTTAGGTGGGCGGCGACTGAGTAGCGGTGTGGCTGCCATTAGCGCCGGGGCTTCGGATATGAGCGGCTGGCTACTGTTGGGTTTGCCAGGGGCTTTGTATGCTGATGGGCTCAATCAAATTTGGATTGCCCTGGGTTTAATCTTGGGGGCCTATTTAAATTGGCTATTCATCGCCAATCGGCTACGGGTTTATACTGAAATCGCTAATAATTCACTGACAATACCTGAATTTTTGCATAACCGCTTTCAGGATGATTCTAATCTATTACGCATTATCTCGGCGTTAGTCATTCTCTTATTTTTTACTTTTTATGTGTCATCAGGATTAGTCAGCGGTGCAATCTTGTTTGAAAGTAGTTTTGGGTTAAGTTATACCACTGCTTTATGGGTAGGCGCGATTGTGATTGTCGCTTACACCTTTCTCGGCGGTTTTTTAGCGGTCAGTTGGACTGATGTTTTGCAAGGTATCTTGATGCTACTGGCATTGATTATCGTACCTATAGTCACTATCTATGAAATCGGCGGCTGGGAGACGATGACAATGCGCATTAGTCAGATCGATCCAAGCCGGTTAGATGTGTTTAAGGATATGTCCCTATTAAGTATTATTTCAATGATGGCTTGGGGATTGGGGTATTTTGGGATGCCACATATTCTTGTCCGCTTTATGGCGATCAAGTCGGCGCAAGATGTGCCTAGCGCACGGCGCATTGGAATGTCTTGGATGATTGTTTCGACAATAGGGGCGATTTTAACCGGTTTTGTTGGCATAGCTTACTTTGCTCATCAGCCGCTAGATGATCCCGAAAAAGTGTTTTTGGCATTAAGCCAAGTTTTGTTTAATCCGTGGGTTGCCGGTTTTCTGTTAGCCGCTATTTTATCGGCCATTATGAGTACCATTGACTCACAATTATTGGTGTCTTCTAGTGTAGTCACTGAGGATTTTTACCATTATTTACGGCCTCATGCGAGCCAAACTGAATTAATTTGGATTGGGCGGCTTTCTGTTATCGTGGTTGCCATCATTGCGTTGCTTCTCGCTTACAATCCTCATAATACAATTATGGATTTGGTGAAGTATGCTTGGGCCGGTTTTGGTAGCACATTTGGCCCCGTTATCATTTTTAGCTTGTTTTGGGAACGGGTAACGCGCTGGGGCGCTTTAGCGGGCATGATTGTCGGTGCCAGTATGGTGGTTATCTGGGAACGTTTAACCACGCTTGGGCTGATTCCTTTTTCACTCTATGAAATGGTACCTGCTTTTGGACTATCGTGTCTTGCCATTGTTATCGTCAGTTTGCTGGATCAAACACATCGTTCACAAAGGGGGCAAGCATAAAGCGGCAAGCACAAGGGATTGCCCCTACACTCTTTTTAATCAAACGTTTATTGATATGTCATTGTTAATCATCAGAATTTTTTTACCTATTTTTTTATTGGGTGTTTCATTATCACCCCTCGCCCAAGCACAGGATGACCAAAAAACACTCCGAGTGGCTATCAAACCGAGTGAACCTTGGGTGATGTATGATATTGATAAACCCCCAGAGCAACGAAACCCTATTGGTTTCAGCATTGATTTATGGCAGGGTATTGCCAAAGAAATTGGCGTTAAAACGGAATGGGTTTATAATCCAAATGTCCCTGAGCTCTTACGCACTGTGCAAGAAGGCAAGGCTGATGCTGGTATTGCGGCGATAACGATCCGTCATGATCGGGAAATAGTGGTTGATTTTTCCACTTCAATGTTTGAATTGGGTTTACAAATCATGGTGAGGGCTGATAAAAGTATCGGCTCCCCCCTTATGGTATTAGTCAAGGAAGTCGGCAAGTTTATAACCCCCTATAATATGATTCTTTTTTTAGGGATACTTTTTTGCGTGATAAATCTCAGATGGGCGGCCGATAAATGGTCACCTCATGAATCGCAAATCTTTTCTAAAACGTACTTGCGTGGAGTGTATGACGCTTTTTGGTGGTCTATCACCATGTTGCTCACTTGGGAAGCGCCGAAAAATCGGGGTATTGCTCGACTCATTGATCTGTCTTGGCATCTCATCGGCTTAGTTGCACTGAGTATTTTAACGGGTATTATTGCAGCCTCTTTGACTATTCAAGCGGTTGGTGGTGCGATCACCAGTGAAAAAGATTTACCTGGCAAACGGGTAGCGGCGGTAGCCACTGATGCGCCAAAAGATTATTTGGAGAAGATAGGGGCACGGGTGGTAGCGGTTGACACTTTAAATCAAGGCATTGAGATGCTGTTAAAAGGTGAGGTTGATGCCTTGGTACACGATGGGCCTCGACTTTTGTATCTTGCTGAACAAATTAATCGTAAACACAAGCCAGGTGTTTTAGTCCTTCCGTCAGTTTTCAATCACCAAAACTACGGTATTATTTTCCCGAATGGCAGTGACTTTTTAGAATCGATAAACCTTGGGCTACTCAAATTACGAGAACCTGAAGGTTTAGAAAAGAGTTTTCATGACAAGTTAAAGGAAAAGTGGATTCCAAAAACAAATTAGTTAAGGTTTGAATTCTGGCTGAGCGCGATTGATCGCCTATTTTTTGGCTATGGCGATAAATCACGCTCACATAGAAATCTCTGCAATCAAGGCGATAAATCGCCTACTACGAACGTGACACAAACTAATGACATTGACAAATCAACAAATTCGTTATCTCAAAAGTTTCGCCCATCATTTAAAACCGATCGTGATGATTGGTAATAAAGGTATTAATGAGAATGTGCTAGTCGAATTAGATCGTGCTTTAGAATACCATGAATTGATTAAAATCAGTATTGCCGGGGCGGATAGAGAAGAAAGGCGCAATCTGACTGAGGTACTTTGTCAAAAAAGTGGTGCTCAACTCGTGCAAATAATTGGTCGTATAAGTGTTTTATATCGAGTGAGTGAAGAGCCTAAATTGTTCGCCAACAGTTAATATTTGTCAATATTTGATTGACAAATCAAGCTTTTGTCAATTTTTGGCGAAGGTACTTACAAAGAGGCGAGCCATTGAGACGCGAAGCATCGCGTCTCTACATACTATCTGAATCACCGAACCGATGGTTTTTACGAAATAAATTCATCATTCACAGCCAGTTCTCCATCCTGAATCACTTGCATATAAATGCCCCAGTTAGGATGTCCGTATGTGTTGAGTAGGGTTTGGGGAATTTCTAAATCCCTGGCTGCTGTTTGTGGGTTGACATTGGTTGCAGCACAAGCTTTGATCATTTTTACGCCGCGCACTTTTGCTGTGCCGAGTGTCAATTCTTTGCCTACCCAATCTAATTCTGCCCAAGGTGGTGCATCGTCAAAATAGATATTAGCGCGAAATCGCCGTGGGTCGATTTCTATACCCCGTTTTTTTTCTAATTCACGCAAACTGTTAAGGTTAAGACAGGATAAAACTTTGGCATTGACATCAGAAAAACGATGTCCTGGGGCTTGTACCAATTTGGGTGTCCCACGTATTTCATCACCAAGGTAGTCTGCAAAAAAATTTTCAATCGCTTGTCGGCCCTCAACGCTTTGTAAATCACCCTTGGCAAGGAGTTTATCATTGTGGTAAATCTGCAAGATATGGGTACTGTGATCATAAAAGGTATGCAGGGCCCCTAAACGTTCATTTTTCATGAGCATTAAAAAATTGATTTTGGGAAGATGCTCAGGTGCAGCGGGATCAAATTCGGTCGTTTCATGCGCTAAGGCAAAACAACGATCTAGTGGCATCATTTCGCCAGCTTGTACAGCAACGCGCTGTAAGGGTTCTGGACTCAAGCCCTTTATAGGATAACGGTAAAGATGGGTGATAATTGGCATAATAATTGAGAAGTGTCTGTTTGATTTTAAATTGTGAAATGAATCTAATTATACCTTGATGATCCCGTTTTTTGTAAATTGTTGATTTAAAAAGAAATAGGATTATTGTTCTCAAAAAGATCATTAAAAATCAATCTGTTGGATATCTGCCCCAAATTGATTGCCGCAAAGAATAACATCAAAAACTTGAACGTCAAGTTATAAAATATTGATGAAAAGGGGGTATTTTCTGTAGTAGGAAGATCGATATTAAAATAATGGGAGATTTAATCAGCACAAATGATGACAAATCAACAGTCTAAAGCGTTCTATTTTTTTTAGATTTTCCGTTTAACATCTTGTTGACCACTACAAAAGGTGGCATTTTTGGTAATCCCTACACAAAAATGGGTTTGTCGCGAAAGTTAAAAAGACATCAGTGCTGTCGAGTGGCAAAAAGCCGCTGTTCAGTTTACTTCCAAAATAAATAATAAGGCCCATTTTCCCACCACCTCTATTGGTTTCATAATTTGCAGTGACAAAACCTCGTTGTGAATTGAATTTTGCGTTAAAATCCCCTAACCCCTTTGTCTTCGGTGGGCTAAAAAGTGATAATTAAGAAGCGGGAAAATTGAAATGCGCCCTAACTGATTTAGCTTTGCGAACCTTCGGTTCCACGCAAAATTTTTTGGCATGGAACTGATAACTGAACTCACGGAGTATACACAATGACTTATCAAGACGATCCCCAAAAACCAAAAGACACACCAGTCATGACAGTATCCTCCAACGAACTCAAGATTATCTTTAATGATGACGATATTGTGAGGCTTGAATATCCACCGGACGAATTTCCTACCCCTAAAACGCGGCTCATCATTGTTTTTTCTAAAGACTCTGGCAAGAAACCGCAGTATATTGAACTCCAAGAATGGTTTGATTTACTTGAAGAACTTGAAGAGTATAGCGAAAGTGAAGAAGAGGCGGATACGCAGCCTATTATAGGCAACCTAGCAGCAGGGTTGGGACATGGAGAAGAATTTGTTTGTATCGTTTCTTTTCGCGTTAATGCTGATGATGAACAAGTTGGTGAGGCAATAGTTTCACCAGAGGAAAGAGATAATTGTGTTAACGCGATTCTTGAAAACTATCCCGAGGATCACTTAGATTTTTCGATAGAATTTATGTGTAAACAGTGTTTTGAAGAGATGTTGAATGAACAATCAAATAACTCGGGTTATGCTTCTAGAATGATTCATTAGCCGATTAGCCAATAGCGAATCTTTGTTATCGCGATTTATCGCCGATTTTTGACAGCCGGCGATAAATCGCCTACTACAAACATTGAGTTGATGTTTCACTGATTTGCTCTAAAGCTTCGCAGACATGGGTATATTCTTCTTCAAGTTGTGTGAATTGTGCTGTGCTATTGTTCACGCCTTTTTGAGCTTGTTTTTCCAAGTTGAAGGCCAATTCAGATAAGCGATAGGCGCCTAGATTATGGCAGATTGTTCTGAAGAAAGAGGCGGCTTGTGCTAATGCAGACGCATCCCCTTTGCTGATCGCATCACCTATTGATTTCATCAAAACACGGGTATCTTCCTTGTAGGCTTCTCCTAATTCTTTAATCAGTGTTGGATCATCGTCATCAATTAAAGCCTTCAGGGTGTTTTTTATATCGTTCACAAGTATTGAGATCGTCTTGCTTTCAGAAACGAGTGCGGTTTCTTCAACTGTTGTCTCATTGCTTTGCTCTTGCACTCTTTGTAATACCATGATAACCCGCTGATATTCGACTTCCACTTGTGCAAAAATGGCTGGACTATTCGTTAACTCATTATTCTGAGCGTGTTGTTCTAATGTTTGACATAAACGGGCTAACTGAGTGGCACCGAGATTGCCGCTGCTAGACTTGAGACTATGGGCGGCTTGTTTTAGCTTTTTGGCATCAGAGGTGCTGACTGCTTCCATCAGTGTGTTGATTAAATTAATACTTTCATCACCATAAGCTTGAATCAGTTCTGCAATGATTTCTGACTCATCTTCTCCTAATAGAGAAAATAAGGTGTTTTTGATTGCGCTTTCTAATTCCGTTAGTAAGGTGTTTTCTGATTTGATTGGGTGTGTATTCGTTTCCTGAATGCTGATGGATTTTTGAACGTCTGGGTGAGTCGATGTCGGATCATCTGATAATGTTTGACCTATCTGGGATAATTGACGATTGATAAGCGCAGATTCAGTGAGCGCTTGTTGTACTTTTTCTGCCGCACCGTTCAGTTCTCCCGCTTTTCCTTGTTGTTCAAGTTGCTTACACAAGTCAGCCAGTTTTTTTGCACCCAAGCTGGCACTAGTTGATTTAAGACTATGTGCGGCGTGTTGAAGTTGATTCGAATTTTGCTCAGCTATTGCGGTTTGTAATTTCGTTGTCAACACAGCACTGCTATCAAGATAGCTTTGAATCAATTCCTTGAATAATTCAGGTTCATTTGCACCGATTAATTCAGATAAGGTATTCAAGATTTGCTCTCGTAACCTTTTTTCTTCCTCGAATGGCAGGGTAACTTCACCGTTTTCAGTCTCTGTGACACCTGAAGTGATGGCTTCTTGAACGTCTAAGTTATTAGACGCGCTAGGTTCTGAGAACTGAGAACTGAGCAGGGATAACTGATGACTGACAAAGCCATACTCAGAGACGGCTTGTTGTACTTTTTCTGCGGCGCCGTTCAGTTCCCCCATTTTTCCTTGTTGCTCAAGTTGTTGACATAAGTCAGCTAACCTTTTAGCACCCAAGCTGGCACTGCTTGATTTAAGACTATGCGCGGCGTATTGAAGTTGAGTCGGATTTTGATCAGCTATTGCGGCTTGTAATTGCGCGAACAGGTCTGTGCTGCTGTCAAGATAGCTTTGAATTAAATCATTGAACAATTCTGGTTCATCTTCACCGATTAACGCATATAAGGCAGTATGGATTTGTTTTTGTAAAGCCTCCTCTTCCTTTTGTAAAGGGTTCGCCATATTCATAAGGCTACTCTTTTCAGCCTCTTTGAAGCTAGAACGAATAGGCTCTTGAACGTCTTTATTAAAGGTACTGGGTTCTGATAATGGATCACGAATCACGGATAATTGATAACTGACACGCGCATACTCGGATAAAACCCATTGCACTTTTTCGGCGCTTACTTCACCTGCTTTTCCTTGTTGCTCAAGTTGCTGACACAAGTCAGCCAGCCTTTTCGCACCCAAGCTGGCACTGCTTGATTTAAGACTATGCATGGCATCTTGAAGTTGAGTCGGATTTTGCTCAACTAGTGCAGCTTGTAATTGCGCAATAAGCCCTGTACTGCTGTCAAGATAACTTTGAATCAATTCATTGAATAATTCGGTATCATCTTCACCGATTAACGCATATAAGGTTGTACGAATTTGCTCTCTTAATGCCTCGTTTTCTTTTTGTGAAGTGGTTTCCAAAGTCATCTCGCCGTTTTCAGTCTCTTTGATACCTGAACGGATGGGTTCTTGAACAGATAGCTCATTAGAGGTATCTGATAAGGTTTGACGAATCACGGATAATTGACGACTAACAAGCTTATACTCAGAGAGCGTTTGTTGTACGGTTGCAGGGTTCAGTTTACCCGCTATGCCTTGTTGTTCAAGCTGCTGACACAAGTCAGCCAACCTTTTAGCACCTAAGCTGGCACTACTTGATCTGAGACTATACGCGGCGTGTTTAAGTTGATTCGGATTGTTGTCAGCGATTGCTGTTTGTAATTCCATTATCAAAATGTCGCAGCTGTCAAGATAACTTTGAATCAATTCATTGAGCAATTCAGGTTCATTTTCACCCGCTAACTCTTCTAGGGCAGTACGGATTTGCGATATTTCTTCTGCCGTTGAACCCTTCTCTAAGCTTGTTGTGTTTTCAGTCGAACTTTCTCCTGATGCCATTCTGACTTCTGAGTCTATTTCTAAGTTATTGAATTCATTAAATTCATAAAGTTCTGGACAACGCATAAGAGCAGCTGCCAAATATTCGATGCGCACAGGTTTAGTAACATACTCATTCATGCCCGCTTCCAAACACTTATCACGATAACCCTGCATCGCATGTGCTGTCACAGCTATAATATAAGGACGATTCGCTGGGCCAAGCCATAGTTCACGAATACGTCTAGTGGCTTCCATACCGTCCATTTCGGGCATTTGTATATCCATTAAAATGACATCATAAGGTTTTTTGGCGACGGCCTTGACGGCTTCTAAACCATTTTCCACTACGTCGGCTGAATAACCCATCTTGTGTAAGAAAAGCAAGGCGACTTTTTGATTCGTGATATTGTCTTCTGCTAACAATATCTGCAAGGGTCGCTTTCTCGCTAAATCAGAATTGATTGCGAAATCGGTATGCGGTCTTTTTTCCCGCTTGCTAAACAAGTCTTCTAAACAATTAAACAATTGAGAATATTTGACCGGTTTGGTTAAACAGGCAGAAAACAGCGCCAATTCAATGTCAGAGGGCTGTTTCTCAATTGAAGTCAGCATGATCAAAGGTAATGGGTTAGACTGAAATAAGTGATGAATTTTTTGGGCTAAAGATAAACCGTCCATCACAGGCATTTGCCTATCTATAATCGCTAAATCAAAACGATGCTCTTTGATTTTATTTAAGGCTTCTTCACCAGATTGCGCTTCTGTGACGTCTACTTCCCAAGCTTGCATCTGTTGATTCAAAAAATGGCGAGTATGCTCATTATCATCTACAATGAGTATCCGCTTATTGGTCAACTTGTTTTGTGATTTGTCTGGTTGAGTTTCTTCAGCAAAAACAATCTGGGCTTTGATAGTAAAGTAAAAAGTGGAACCTTTGTCGACTTGACTTTCAACCCATAAATTGCCGCCCATCAATTCACATAATTGTTTGCTGAGAGCCAATCCTAAACCGGTTCCCCCATAGCGGCGTGTCATCGAGCTATCCACTTGACTAAAAAAACGAAACAAACAATCCATACGCTCACTTGGAATTCCAATACCCGTATCTTTGACAGAAAAATGTATCTCTGCCTGCTCATGCTCCAATAACTGGCCCGAAACCTGTACGATAATTTCTCCGGACTCCGTAAATTTGATGGCATTAGTCAATAAATTGATTAAAATCTGTTGTAGCCGTGCGACATCGCTGAATAAGTGTATGGGTATTTGTTTTTCAATGAAATAAGCTAATTCGATTTGTTTTTCAGCAGCTTGATGAGCGACAAAACCCAACACATATTCTACACAATCACGTAAATTAAAGGATTGTTTGTCCAATTCAAATTGACCGGCATTAATTTGAGAAAAATCCAAAAGTTCGTTAATCAAAGATAGCAATGTATCACCACCTGCGCGTACTGTTTTCACAAAATCACGTTGTTTTGGAGTCAAGTTAGTATCAAGTATCAAGTCACTCATCCCAATAACGGCATTTAAAGGTGTACGAATTTCATGACTGATATTCGCTAAAAATTCACTTTTGGCTTGATTTGCCACTTCAGCGGCTTCCATGGCTTTTTGCAAATCAAGCACTGTCTTCTCTAGCTCAAGATTGATTTGAGATAACTGAGCAGTACGCAATTTGACTTCTTCTTCTAAATGTTGATTATGATGCTTTAACAGATCATCACGATTCTGGATTTTTGCCAAGATGTCGTTAAAACGATCAATCAGCATCCCTAGCTCATCACGGTTGTCTGGCTTAGCACGGATAGTGTAATCGTTTTCCCAAGTCACCGTGTTAAGGGTTTTCAGTAATTGTAAAATAGGTTTAGAAATTACCGTTTGAAGTTTGACAGATAAGAACAAGGCGAGCAACAATGAAATTGATAAAATGAGTACAATCATGTAGACATATTCTATAAATAATTGATTGAGTTCATTTAAGTCAGATTGAATATAGACGGTACCTATTTTTTGAGTATTGCTGTGATTTATAATTTCTTGAAATAAACCGAAGTGGTTTGACTCAAAATGATACTGTGTTTCTTGCACAAGTGGGGGGGAAAAATGTTTGACCTCTTTGCGTCTATATTCAGCAAAGACTTGACCAGAACTGTCGTAAATAACGGCAGCCCTGAGATGGGATTGAGCACGCAGAGCGTTGTTAAGGGTTTGAACGGCTGACGTGGGTACGGAAAATAGCAATGCGCTTTGGGTATTGGCACCAATGACTTTCGCCAATACCGAATTCTCACGCACCATGGCCTTGCGTAAGGATATCCGTTCGTTAGCGGCAAAAAATGCAGAAGCAGCCAACAATGTGACCATATTAATTAACAGGGTGATCAGAATTAACTTACGCTTGATAGACTGATTGGCAAAAGTTTTCATGGTGGAATGATTCCTGGGGTTTGGAAATTTTTTTGACTAAATCGGAGTAGACAATGGGCAATCAAAAATGAGCCATTCTGCCTTCTATTTTTTAATTTCAGAGCCCTTTATTCAATTCTTTTAAATCTAATCCTTTCAGATAATTAATAATATAATTGTTTAGACGTTTCGACGCGATGCCTCGCGTCTCTTGCATCGCGTCGAAACGTAACGATTTGATTTTACGGTTTTAAAAATTTCATGCTGATGCGTGATAAAATTGATAACTCACTGAATCATAAATTAATTTAACTTATTAATGCGTAAGTCATAAGGTAATGAGTTGTACAAATTATTAATTAAGTCGTAAGCCTTTTTGCCCGCCTGACTTTGAAAAGCTATTTCGGCATCTGTGAGGGTGATAAGTTGTTCAGGTTTTAATTCTGCTTGCCACACTTTCAGTTGCTCAATCAAAAATTTAGCCCGCTCAAGTTGTGCTAGGTTAAGCGTTAACCGACCTTCATAATAAACCTCATTAGCAAAAGCAATAGTCTGTTCAAGATTCCCTTGACGCGCAACCTGTTGCGCTTTTTCCAATAATGCACGCCCTTCTAGGCTTGAATGATCTATAAGGGTAACGACTTCTTGCCAAACTCTTTTAGCCCGGTTTATGGCAACGGCCGTATTATGTGCATCGACAGCCTCTTTCTTAGCTGATGTTGCAATCAGACGCGCTTGGAAGAATTGACCGCCCTCTAAATATTGTTCTGCTTGCGTCAATTTTTGTGAAGCTTTTGCCCAGAAAGTGGGCACATAATACTCGGCTTGGACATCACGGGCAGCTTTCATCGCTTGACGGGCATCACTCATTTCTTGCGTCGGTACTCCGGCGCATCCTACCACAACCACCGTAATGAGCAGCACGATTATGCTTAGTGATTGATGCACACACTTCATAGATTGACTCCGAAAATCAATTATAGGGAAGCTTCGCTAAATCAGTAATCAAAAACATAAACATCGAATGTTGAATGAAAACTGACGATTGTTCATTTTTCATTCTGAATTTGACATGATGGTAAAAACGATAAAACCTTATATTCAGTCTGTTGTACAGCTTGTCTAACCCTATCATACTAATCTGTGTTTTTTTGAACTCTATATAATGGCTAATAGTGAATGGCTAGCCAATGAAAGTCAAAATAAAGAATCATATCAGAATGAAAAATGAAAAATGAAAAATGAATAAGATTGCTCTTTGAAATTTCTTTTTTAAATGTGATCGGTTTACCGTTAATATAAATGAACTATTCGCTATAAACTGGGCGGTGATTTCCTTTCGTTATTCGCCTTCTATAATTTGTTCAATAATTGGTTAACTATTAGACTTTACTAAATATGAAGCTTTTGTTAATTATTAATTGTTAATTGTTAATTAATATCAATAGGATTCATCATGTCGGAATATCTACTTATTTTTATCAGTACCGTTCTCGTCAATAATTTTGTCCTCGTTAAATTTTTGGGACTGTGCCCATTTATGAGTGTCTCAACCAAATTGGAAACGGCTATGGGCATGGGGTTGGCAACGACTTTTGTGCTGACATTATCCTCAGTGAGCAGTTATTTGGTCAATGAGTATCTCTTGATGCCTTGGGGTTTAGAATTTTTACGCACTATCACTTTTATTTTAGTCATTGCCGTCGTGGTGCAATTCACGGAGATGGTGGTGCATAAAACCAGTCCCTTGTTGTATCAAGTCTTGGGCATTTTTTTGCCGTTGATCACCACAAATTGTGCTGTGTTAGGTGTGGCTTTATTAAATGTACAAGAAAAACATGGCTTTATAGAATCGGCTATTTACGGTTTTGGCGCGGCTATCGGTTTTTCATTAGTATTAGTGTTATTTGGGGCCTTGCGTGAGCGCATCGCTGTAGCGGATGTGCCTATCGTTTTTAAAGGGGCACCGATTACCTTTATAACAGCAGGTATTATGTCAATGGCATTTATGGGCTTTGCGGGGTTAGTGAAACTATGATAGGGATAGCAACGGTTAGTGTATTGGGTATATTGGCTGCTTTATTTGGTTTATTACTGGGTTATACTGCGGTGCGTTTTAAAATCGAAGGCGATCCGGTAGCCAAACAAATTGACGCTATTTTACCACAACAGCAATGTGGAAAATGTGGTTATCCAGGTTGTCAAGCTTATGCAGAAGCGATTGTCAAGGGAGAGGCTGAGATTAATCAATGTCCGCCAGGGGGTGAAGTAGGGATATTGGCTTTAGCGGATTTGTTAGATCGTGAACCGATACCATTAGATGTTGAGCATGGTGTGGAAACGCCGCCCATGTTAGCTGTCATTGATGAATCGACTTGTATTGGTTGTACGTTGTGTATACAAGCTTGTCCAGTTGATGCCATTTTAGGTGCCCCCAAACAAATGCACACCGTTATTGCTCAAGAATGCACTGGCTGTGAACTTTGTGTCGCGCCTTGTCCAGTTGATTGTATATCAATGGTGGCCATACCAGAAACGGTAAAGAGTTGGAAATGGCCTTATCCAAAACCCCAAAATTCAAAATTCCCTAATTCCCTTTTTTCAAACTAATCTTTATCCATATTTATTATGTGTGAATTTTGATACTTCGTTCCGAAGTCAACTTCGTTATCGAAGTCATTGTGAATTATGAACTTTTGAATTAAAACAATGATTTGAATAAAGCAAACGCTTTCATTTCAAAGGGCAGTCTGAACTCTAAACCTTCAATATTTTCAATCACATATTTACTTGTGGATAAAGATTGGTTTGGAAAAGGGGGGGGCTACCAATAATTAAATCTCCAAAACCCCTTCGGAAAACTTATTCGTTATCTGACAAGTCGTTTCTTAGGTGTGAATTGTCAATTATGAATGAAAACAATGACTCAAATAAAGTGACTTTTTCATTTCAAGGACAGGCATCAACGCTAAACATTCAATATTTTCAATCACATACAGACTATAAAGTCAAGATGAGTTTTCCTTCGGTGTGCTAAAACCAATCATTCGATAATTGATAACTGATAACTGATAACTGATAACTGATAACTGATAACTGATAACTGATAACTGATATGACGCACTTGTGGGAATTTCATGGTGGCATTGAGCCTGATGGGCATAAGGGTTTGTCTAATCAAACCCCTATAGTACAAGCCAATATTCCGCCATTTTTAGTTTTGCCTTTGTTACAACATATCGGTGAACCCGCAGAGCCGATAGTGCAGGTTGGTGATAAAGTGCTTAAAGGCCAAATCATTGCACATTGCCATGCTTATAATTGTAGCTTGTTGATGAGTGTGCCTGTTCATGCTTCTAGTTCTGGCACTGTCGTTGCCATTGAACCCCGTGCTGTGCCACATCCATCAGGATTGATGGCACCGTGTATTGTCATTGAAACGGATGGAGAAGATACTTGGGCTGAATACACCGCACTGACTGATTACAAGACACTATCGCCAGGAATCGTGCGTGATCACATTGCGAAAGCGGGAATAGTGGGTTTAGGTGGCGCGGGTTTTCCGGCCCATATCAAATTAAAGCCTGAGAGTATAGACACCTTAATTATTAATGGGGCTGAATGTGAACCCTATATTACATGTGATGATCGTCTGATGCGTGAGCATGCACACGATATTATTGCGGGGGCACAAATCATTGGACATGTGTTAGGCGGTGCTAAACGTTGTGTGATAGCGGTGGAAAATAATAAACAGGCTGCTTATCAAGCTTTATTAGATGCGGTAGACGGATGGGTGGAAGTTGTGAAAGTGCCTACGCTCTATCCAATGGGCAGTGAAAAACAATTAATACAAGTCTTAACGGGCAAAGAAGTCGGACGTGCCCAGTTACCGGCGAGTATTGGCATTGTGGTGCATAATGTAGAAACGGCGAGAGCCGTCTATCGGGCTGTGCAACTTGGGCAACCTTTAGTGTCACGGCTGATTACGGTTACTGGCAACGGTGTGGAAAAACAGCAAAATTTAGAGGCCTTATTAGGTACACCAATGCAGGCTCTTCTTGAGCAATGTGGATATCAATCTGACATTCAGAGATTGATTATGGGCGGCCCGATGATGGGATTTGCTTTGTCTAATGACAAGATGCCGATTATTAAAACGACAAATTGTTTAATCGTTTCTCGTACCATTGAACCGAAGCCTTTACCTAAGCCTTGTATACGTTGTGGCGCTTGTGCCAACGCTTGCCCCATCAATTTGTTGCCCCAACAACTTTATTGGTACACCAAAGCCAAGGATTTTAAAAAAGCACAAGATTATCATCTATTTGACTGCATTGACTGTGGTTGTTGCAGTTACGTGTGTCCAAGTCATATTCCTTTAGTCAGTTATTATCGTTATGCCAAGGCAGAAATTCGTGCCACTGAGCGTGAGCGTAAAAAAGCGGATCTTGCGAAACAGCGATATGAATTTCGTCAATTCCGTTTAGAACGTTTTAAAAAAGAACGATCAGAACGTCATAAAAAAGCGGTTTCTGACAAAAGTAAACAAGCCGAGATTCAGGCCGCGATAGAAAGAGTTAAAGTAAAAAAAGCACAATCGGAAGAGTAGAGACGCACTGCCGTGCGTCTCTAACAAGCACAATATTAATCAAACCTAAACGATGTGGCGATCCTTTATTATCATTAATCTTTTATTATCATCAATCCAGTGGCTTGGTAGGAGTATTTTGACGTGACCTTCTTAAACGATTACATCAATCAAATCAACGGTATAGTTTGGGGGCCGGCTATGCTGGTGCTGATTTTAGGCACGGGCATTTATTTAATGTTAGGCTTGCAACTGATGCCGTTGCGTAAACTCATGTATGGTTTTCGGATGCTTTGGCAGGGCCGTCGTGCTAGCGGAGAGGGGGATATCACGCCCTTTAATGCTTTGATGACTTCGCTTTCTGCTACCATTGGCACGGGGAATATTGCGGGGGTGGCAACGGCAATTGTTCTGGGCGGCCCGGGGGCCTTGTTTTGGATGTGGTGTACGGCCTTGGTGGGGATGGCGACGAAATATGCTGAGGTGGTTTGTGCCGTGCATTACCGTGAAACCGATGAAGCGGGTAATCATATTGGTGGCCCCATGTATTATATTAAAAATGGTTTAAAGCGCCATTGGGCTTGGTTAGGTACCGTGTTTGCCCTGTTAGGCATGTTGGCGGGATTTGGTATCGGTAATACGGTGCAGGCTAATTCGGTGGCCGATGTCTTAAATTCTAATTTTAATGTGCCCACTTGGGCGACGGGAATAACGTTGGCCGTGTTGGTGGGATTGGTATTGATTGGGGGCATTCGTTGGATTGCTGAAGTCGTTGGCAAGTTGGTGCCGATAATGGGCATCGCTTATGTCCTGGGCGGTTTGGTTATTTTGGCGGTCAACGCAGCTGCCATACCGGAGGCTTTTAGTCTGATTTTCACCTACGCTTTTACGCCGGTGGCGGCGACGGGCGGTTTTGCCGGTGCGGCAGTGTGGGCGGCTATCCGTTATGGTGTGGCACGGGGGATTTTTTCTAATGAGGCGGGATTAGGTAGCGCACCAATTGCCCATGCGGCAGCCAGTACAAATAGCCCAGTGCGGCAAGGCATCGTTGCGATGTTAGAGACGTTTATTGATACGATTGTGGTGTGTACGATTACGGGATTAGTGATTATTATTTCTGGCGCTTGGACAACTGGTGTCACGGGCGCATCCTTGTCGTCAGCGGCATTTGAACAGGCTTTGCCGCATTTTGGGGGGTATGTGGTGACGTTTGCTTCGGCTATATTTGCGTTTACAACGTTGTTAGGATGGAGTTTTTATGGCGAGAAGTGTGTACAATATTTATTCGGATTCAAATCCATTACCCCTTTTCGGTTAATTTGGGTGATGGTAATACCGATTGGCGCGATAGCTGAGTTAGATTTGATTTGGTTGATTGCGGATACGCTGAATGCTTTCATGGCGATACCTAATTTGATCGCTTTGTTTTTGCTGAGTCCCGTGATATTTAAGTTAACCCGTGAGTATTTTACCCCCAAGCTAAATTCTCCCAACCTAAATCCCCCCAACCCCTAAATCCTCCAAGCGCCTTTTTCAAAGGGGGAAAACAGTGTTATTATTTGTAACTCACTTACCTTAACAATTAACAATTAACAATTAACTATGAAACGTTTTATTTTAGGCCTAGCCTCTTCTTGCCTTGTTATCAGTCTCTTTTCCTGTTCTGCTGAACAGATGGACAAAGCTAAAATGGAGGCTGAAATGGTTACCTATCGCAGTACTCTTAAGGATTTTGGGATTGCTTTAAAATCAGAATTAAAGGCTGCGATGAAAACGGGTGGCGAAACGAAGGCGATAGAGGTGTGTCAAACGAAGGCCCCTGAAATCAGTGCTGAGTTTTCTCGGAAGGCGGGCTTTGAAATCACACGGACAAGTCTCAAACCGCGTAATGCGGATAATGCCCCAGATGCTTGGGAAGAGGCGGTGTTAAAGCAATTTGAAAAACGCAAGGCTGCGGGTGAGGATCCCAAAAAGCTTGAATTTATTGAGGTGGTTAACGCTGATGGGCAGAGTAAAATACGTTATCTGAAAGCGATTCCAACGGGAGGGGTTTGTTTGGGTTGTCATGGTAGTGAGATTAGTGAGGATACCCAGGCTAAATTGAATGCGTTATATCCTAACGATAAGGCGACCGGTTTTCAGACGGGCGATTTACGTGGTGCATTTAGCATCATCAGTTCTCAATGAACCGTTCTCAATTCTCAATTCTCAATTCTCAAGGATAGAACGCTTTATTAACAGATTAACCTGATCAACACTGATTTTTTTTGAATCAATCTGAATTTATATTTTAATTCCGCTATGTAGAGACGCGAGGCATGAGACGCGAAGCGAGGCCAGAGACGCGAGGCATCGCACCTTTACTGGCAATATGATAAAGGTGATTTTTCATCTACCCCTAAGGTGAGTATTTCAACGCCTTGCTCTGTGACTAAAATGGTATGTTCCCATTGTGCTGATAAACTATGATCTTTGGTGACAACTGTCCATTTATCGGGTAAGATTTTGATATGTCGTTTACCCGCGTTAATCATAGGTTCAATCGTAAAGGTCATGCCCGTTTGCAAGAGCACATCCGTGTTCTCATTACTATAATAATGCAAAACGCGGGGATCTTCATGGAATTTTTGGCCTATGCCGTGTCCACAATATTCTTGTACAACAGAACATTTCTTAGATTCGGCGTAATTTTGAATGGCCCTGCCTATTTCACTTAAATAGGTCCCAGGCCTGACAAGCTGAATACCAATCCAAAGACATTCATAACCAATTTCTACAAGGCGTTTGGCACGAATACTGGGTTTACCAATCATAAACATGCGACTGGTATCGCCGTGATACCCCTCTTTAATGACAGTAATATCAATATTCAGAATATCCCCGTTTTTCAATTTTTTGACCCCGGGAATGCCATGACAGACTTGATGGTTGACAGAAGTACAAATGGATTTAGGAAATTTTTTATAATTTAATGGCGCTGGAATCGCTTGTTGTACATTAACGATATAATCATGGCACAGCCTATCCAATTCTTCCGTTGTCACACCGGCCTGCACATAAGGTGTGATCATGTCCAACACGTCAACCGCTAAACGCCCGGCGACGCGCATTTTTTTTATTTCTTGTTCAGTTTTTATAATTACAGCCATGACAATAAGATTGTTGTGATGAACCTTTTATGGTATAAAACACGCGCTTTAACAATATCACACAGACACCGTCACATAAATTGGGGTGCTCCCTAAAGAGTTCAATATATGGGGTGTCTGGAGGAATAACCCACTTTTTAAAGAGAATTATTTATAAATTATGTCAAATATTTCTATGCGTGAAATGCTGGAAGCAGGGGTACATTTTGGGCACCAAACTCGTTTTTGGAACCCTCAAATGGCTCCGTATATTTTTGGGGAACGTAATAAAATTCATATTATTAACCTTGAAAATACCCTGCCCATGTATAATGATGCCGGGAATTTTTTGGGGCGAATGGCCTCCAAAAAAGGCAATGTTTTATTTGTGGGTACTAAGCGTGCCGCGCAAGACCCTGTTAAAGAGGCTGCTATCCGCTGCGGTATGCCTTACGTGAATCGCCGTTGGTTGGGGGGTATGCTGACCAATTATAAAACGGTCAAGGCTTCTATCAAGCGTCTCAAGGATTTAGAGGTGTTCACACAAGATGGTACTCTACATCGTATAACGAAAAAAGAGGCGCTGTCACTGACTCGTGAGTTGGATAAATTAGAGCGTAGTTTAGGCGGTATTAAAGACATGAATGGCCTACCTGATGCCTTGTTTATCATTGATGTGGGCTATGAAAAAATTGCTGTCAAAGAAGCCACTAAATTAGGTATTCCCGTTGTCGGTGTTGTAGACACCAATAACAGTCCTCTGAATATCGATTATGTCATCCCAGGCAACGATGATGCGATTCGGGCCATCACATTGTATGTTAATGGGATAGCAGATGCTATTCTTGAGGGCCGCCAAGCGAGTTTGCAAGCTGTGGAGGGAGACGAATATACGGAAGAAGTTGTTCAGGAGAGCGATTCTCAAACAGTGCCAACTGAGGCGGCTGTGGAGGAACCGGCTAAGCCTGAAGTTGAATCTGTGTAATTCGTAGAAATCCATTAGTTCAAAAGTTCAGTATTCATGAAATACTGATATCATGATGTCAGTCAGCGTGAATACTGGACGACAAATTAAATTATTAGATTTCTGAAATTGAATCGGTGTAATCCGTAGAAATCCATTAGTTCAAAAGTTCAGTATTCATGGAATACTGATTTCATGATGTCAGTCAGCGTGAATACTGGATGACAAATTAAATTAAATTATTATTTTGATTAATTAAATAATTGAAATTAGAATATTTAAGATATTTAAATAAGTAGAAAGATAATGATTAAGTAGTCCCCGGGGCCCCCGTTTTTAGACAACGGCTCCTGCTGTTGGCTATATGATTAAATACAACAACAAGAGGTTTTGAGAAATGAAGATTACAGCAGCATTGGTTAAAACGCTGCGTGAACGCACTGGTGCTGGTATGATGGAATGCAAAAAAGCACTGGTGGACAGTGATGGTGATATTGAGGCTGCCATTCA
>JAYQWI020000695.1:0-6088 GCA_035871815.2 Candidatus Parabeggiatoa communis | reverse complement strand
CACAAAGCAAGGCAATCCATATGCCCATTGGTATAGATGACATAACGGTTTAATTCTCCTTTTTTAAATGTTGAATTGACCCAGATTTAAATAATTTATATCAAACAACACGAATTTTACCAAATTTCTAACACCGTATACCATCTTATGCTTAAATACTAATTTAAATTAACGCACTGATACACGCTAAGTATAGAGAATTTAAAGCATTTTTTATTTTTAATTAAATTTGACTAAAGAGATTTATGATATCAATAATTGATAATTACTAATTTATAATTGCTAAATAATTTGAGGTTGTCACATTTAACCTAGTACCACACGTCGTTAATCTATCAGATAATGAGTATAGCTAACCCATTGATTGTTATTGATATAAATAATCGGATAAATTTACGGTGCATAGTACTAGTACATCATCAATGTTGTTTTGATGGGTAAATTATAAGTTTACTGAAAACTTCGGAAAACTTTTTTACATCCAATACTTTCAATGACTTACAAAAATAGGCTTTACCAAAAATCAATGACTTACAGACTTTTCCGAAGTTTTCAGAAGTTTAAAGTTATCAAAACATTAACAATACCTTCGCCAATTTATAATCGTTTTATAAGTGCTTGTTTTATATTGTCAAAAATGAAAGCGAATGACATAAAATACTTGATACGGTGTATTTTATATTTTTCTTTAAAATCAATTAGTTATTAATAAAAATACGGTGTGCAAAATCCTGAAGCTATTTTTAATGAAACTAATTAAAACAAGTACTTAAAAAATATAAGAAGAAACTAAACAAGTGAACAAAAAAAATTGGCGAAGGTATTGATTAAACCACCCAATTATAAAAACCAAATAATGTCCCTGACAAACTCTAGTACATCGTCAAGTTTGTTTTCATGGGTCATATTTTAATTTAATTTTCATATATTTATAACATAAGTAGGGACACATAAATCTTTTAACATTTTCTATATATAAGAATTTTGTTAAAACACTTTTGCTGATCTACATATATTTATAGTAACGTTATTATACCGTTTTCAATAAACTGTCAATTTGATGTATAAGTTATTGATTTGAATCAATCCCATTCAACGACCCCAGTGCCTACTATTCATATCACGTTTATTTACATTTCATAAATTAGGACTGTTTCCTTCTTTATTTCAAGTACTTGACGTGAAACGAGTCGCACCAATCCTCTGATCCGTTGTACTAATAGATAGAACACTGATTTGACTGATTGGACTGATTTACGCTGATTTAATCCAGCGACTTTGAATCAGTTTCATCATTGATATACTCGGCGCGGGAATAAACTTTCAGGCAAAAGTTCGCGCAGCGAACTTTTGCCTGAAAAACTTTTGGCAACCCCAGGTTGCCACTCTCATCGTTATACATAAGTCAAAATGCAATGAAATGTAGGGTGGGTAGAGCTTCGCTACACCCACCGCTCCGCAAGCAAAATGATGGAAATGGTGGGTTTCACTCCGCACAGCGAAGTTCTACCCACCCTACAAAAAATTACCTTTAAAATCAAATATTTAAATATTTGTGTCTAACGATGAGGGTTGCCACTTGGGGCTATTCACATTCAACCCCTTCGGGGCCTTAGCGTTTTAATATTTTTATGATTGATTTTATACTCCATGCAATTGGCTAAAATAAAAGTTTAAATTGTGCCCGCGTGCAGTATAATCAGCGTTTTATAAAAACATTGAACATTGAACATTGAACATTAATCATTGATCATGATGTTGTTTTAATTTATAATTACGCGCTAATATAAAATCAGGATAGCAAAAAACAACCCGTTTATGAATTTTAATTTATCTCGCGCTTTATTATTGAGCGTGATGTTACTAACAATACAGTATGCCGCAATCGTTCATGCTGTAGAACATCCTTTCCATACGCCTGATACGACTTGCAGCCTTCATTTTGCAGCCGAGCGTTTGGGCTATGGATTAGTCACGGCCGCTGTTTTGCCTATCCTGCCCTGTCTTAGCGAACCCCCTTTTTTTCGATATCTGGCTCGTTTTTATAAGCAGACTATCCCCTATTTTTTAGCCCGCGCCCCACCTCTTTTCCTTCATCACTCAATTTGACGTTTAAGCTTGCCATTGCGATTCCGTTCTCAACGGAGTCAGGGGATACTTTTGTCTATTGATTTTGAAGGAGAAGATATGAATAATCCATTAGCTGTCGCTATTGCTTTAACTTTATCCACTCATCCAATCAGCACATTAGCTGATAACCGGGCCATTAATGATTTTCGAGATCAGTTGAAAGACATGAAGCAGGAATACGATCAACGTACTCAGGCCTTGGAAAAACGTTTGCAAGGGGCTGAGGATGCCGCGAAAGCGGCCGAAGCTCAAGCAAGACGAGCTGAAGAAACCGCTTATGAAAGCAGTCTCGCTTCACGTCCAACGACAACCGCTTCAGGGAATGCTTTTAATCCCGATATCAGTTTGATTTTACAGGGCCGCTATGCCCATTTTTCTAATGATCCTGAACACTATACCTTGCCCGGTTTTCAATTAGGCGGGGAAGCGGGTTTGGGCGAATCCGGTTTCTCATTGGAACATAGCGAGTTAGCCCTCAGTGCCAATATTGATGATTTATTTTATGGTAATTTGACGGCCGCTATAGCCGAACATGATGGCGCAACGGAAGTGGAATTGGAAGAGGCCTATTTTGAAACCTTGGGTTTAGGAAACGGTTTCACGATCAAAGGGGGTCGTTTCTTTTCCGGTGTCGGTTATCTCAATGAACAACATGAACATGCTTGGGATTTTGCCGACGCGCCTCTGATTTATCGCGGATTGTTTGGCAATCATTTAAGAGATGATGGCCTACAAGTGAATTGGATAGCGCCCACTGATCTGTTTGTCAAAGTGGGTGCCGAATTATTACGCGGTGGCCAATTTCCGGCCGGTGGCGCGGCACACGATGGGGTAGGCGCTTATAGCCTATTTGCCAAAATAGGCGGGGATATCGGCACCAGTCACAGTTGGCAACTTGGCTTATCTCACTGGTCAGCGGATGTGATAGGGCGTACTGGTGGACATCATGGACACGCTGATGAAGATAGTACACACGAGGAACATGAAGAAGAACATGAAGAAGAGCATGAAGAAGAACATGAGCATGAAGAAGCCGTTGCCCATACGCCCAGTTTTACGGGTGATAGCACTATCAATGCGATAGATTTCGTTTATAAATGGGCACCGCTGGGTAATCCCAAGGATCGTTATTTTAAATTCCAAATGGAATACTTTGATCGTCAGGAAGACGGCACACTGACTATGCTAAACAGCGATCCGCTTGAAGCAACAAGCTATGATGGGCATCAAAGCGGTTGGTATGCACAAGCCGTTTACCAGTTTATGCCGCAATGGCGCGTTGGATTACGCTATGATCGCCTATCAATTGATAACCAAGCCTTAGATCATGAGGTGTTAGCCGAAGCCGGTTTAGAGGATGACGGGCATACCCCACAACGCTACAGTCTGATGTTCGATTGGTCACATAGCGAATTTAGCCGTATTCGATTGCAATACAATCGTGATGAGTCTTTTGCCGAAGGCGACAATCAAATCTTTTTACAATATACCTACAGTTTAGGGGCACATGGGGCTCATCAGTTTTAATGAGGCATTTTAACTAACGCAACACAGAGATCACAGAGCAACACGGAGTACCACAGAGGTTTGAGTGCTTTACTCTGTGAAACTCTGTGCAACTCTGTGGACTCTGTGTTGAAAAGAGGTTTTATCATGAAAAAAATCACGATTATACTGTTTATTTCATTGTTAACGTTCATATTTTCTCATTCTGCACAGGCGAAATTAAAGGTATTTGCCTGCGAGCCAGAATGGGGTGCATTAGCAGAAGAAATCGGTGGGGAGGCGCTTAAAATTTATGTCGCGACGACCGGAAAACAGGATCCCCATTATATTCAAGCGCGTCCCAGTTTATTGGCGAAAGCCAGACGAGCCGAGTTGTTATTTTGCACGGGGGCTGAATTAGAAATTGGCTGGTTGCCTTTGTTGTTACGCAAGACGGGTAATTGGAAAATACGACCCGGTCAGCCAGGCCATTTCATGGCAACAGACTACGTAGTGCTACGGGATAAACCCCGTTATTTGGATCGCAGTGAAGGCGATATTCATCCTGCTGGTAATCCGCATGTTCACTTGAATCCGCATAATATTACTCGTATTGCTGAGGCCTTGGCAACACGTTTAGCTAAACTTGATCCCAATAATGCCTGGCATTACCAGACTCGTCATCAAGACTTTGTTAAACGTTGGGAAGAGGCTATTGAAGGTTGGGAAGCACAGGCGATGGTTTTAAAGGATGTGCCTATTGTGGTTCATCACAAAAGTTGGGTGTATCTGGAACAGTGGTTAGGCTTGAAACAAATCGCGGCTTTGGAAGCGAAGCCAGGTATTCCGCCCAGTGGTAGTTATTTGGCTAGCGTTTTAAATCAACTTCGCTATGAGCCGGCTAAAATGGTGATTTATGCCGCCTATCAAAATCCCCGTTCTGCCCGATGGTTGTCTCGACGCACTGGCTTACCGGTTGTGGAATTACCGTTTACCGTAGGCGGCACGACAGAAGCGACTGATTTGTTTAGCTTATTCGACGACACTTTGAAACGTTTACAGGATGCGATCAAATGAGTTTAGAAAGCCTGGATTTGAGTATTTTAGGACCCGCTTTTTTGGCGGGATTGCTGGTGGTTTCGACGCATATCCCTTTAGGGCAAGAGGTGTTAGCGCGGGGGATTATTTTTATTGATCTCGCGATAGCGCAAATTGCGGGTTTAGGTGTGATAGCGGCGCACAGTTTTGGATGGGAAACGCATGGTTGGGAAGTCCAATTAGCCGCCATCAGTGCCGCTTTAGCTGGCGCTTTAGTATTGAATTGGACGGAAAAACAGTGGCCCGATGTTCAAGAAGCGGTGATTGGTGTTTTATTTGTTCTTGCAGCAAGTGCGGGTATTTTATTGCTTTCAAATAATCCGCACGGAGGTGAACAGTTAAAGGAATTATTGGTAGGCCAAATTCTTTGGGTGAATCTGAGCAATTTGTTGCCCATTTTGATTTTGTATAGCGTGGTGTTAGGGATTTGGTTTAGTTTACGAGCGCGATTGGGTCGAATTGGGTTTTATTTGTTATTTGCCGTGATCGTGACAGCTTCTGTGCAGTTAATAGGCGTTTACTTGGTTTTCGCGACGCTGATTATTCCCGCATTAGCGACACGCCATATTCAAGCGCAGTTAGCGCGTTTGTTTATGGGATATGGTTTGGGTATACTGGGTTATATTATCGGGCTAGTGCTATCGGCGCTATTTGACTTGCCAACAGGAGCAGTTATTGTCTTATCACTGGCTGGCTTATGGATTGCGATGGGGGGGTTAAGATTTAATCAGCGAGAATCAGTCTGATCATGATAATCAGCGTTCTATAGACATTCAAATAATTACGGCAAAATGAATGAGGTTATCAACTGATAACGATGCCAAAGTTTAAAAAAACGCAACACAGAGTTCACTGAGTACCACAAAGTTTCACAGAGTAATCTCTGTGGCACTCTGTGTTCCTCTGTGTTGAAAAAAGGGTAACTACTGAACCATAAACTGTCCTTTCGCTTATTTTTTAGTGCCTCGGTCATTTAAATAGCTTAATATTCAATAAATTATATTTTTTATATCTAATTCAAAGCGTTATCAAAGTCTATAATTTGCGAAGCATCGCGTCTCGAAAAAAAACAAGATTTGCGAAGCATCGCGTCTCGAAAAAAAACGAGATTTGCGAAGCATCGCGTCTCTACCCCTTTGCTGTAAAATACCTGTTTATTTGTGCTTCAGTACTTAGTGCCCCACAAATAGTGGTGAAGAATTTTAGAAATATTACCATATCATTCTTTTAGAATTTATCATCACTACCTTTGGGGGGCACCTGGGTCATTGAATGGGAGTGCTTTAATCTCAAAGGCTTGCGCGTGGATTGATTTATAAAAATAGAGGATATGTAGGGCAATCCCTTGTGCTTGCCCCGATATGTCGAGATTATC
>JAYQWI020000694.1:0-6221 GCA_035871815.2 Candidatus Parabeggiatoa communis | reverse complement strand
GCACGGCCGATTTTGAGTGCGTCTTCATGCACCACATCTTTGTAGGCTTCGGCATAGCCTTGTTCATTGGCAACATCCCAGCCTAAGGCGATAAAGAAGGGATTGATGAATTCAATGCGGGTTTGGGTTTCTAAGTAAGTGCTTTGCTGATAGGTTTCGATGTGACTGGCAAAGCGTTCGACTAAGGATTGGATTTGAGAAGACATTAGCGTAGAAAATGATTTGTGAAAGGAAACAAGACGTATTTTCTACGCGCTTGCCTTATTTGGCATGGTTCAATTCAAGGTAACATGGAGTACAAAGCTTTAATTTAAATAACCTTTTTTTGAACCGTGCCCTTTATTTTAATGCTGCGCGAGATGTGAATCCGGGTGAGTATGAAATGTAGGTGATGGGGCCATCCAAACTAAAATTTAGAGTCCTAAAAATAGATTACCCACATTTCAGGATGACCAAATGATCTGTTCTAAAATTCGTTTTCTAACCATGTGACAATATTTTCTTGATTCTCCCATAAGGCTTTTTTGAGCCAATATCCATGAAGATCAGGTTTAATTTCCTTTGGATTTGGAAGTTCACCTAACTTTTCATATAAATTTTTGACAACGTGTGAATTGTGTTTTATTGCAGTAATCAATTCTTCCAATATTGAATCTTCATCAATATCTACGTTTAGCAGTTCTCTTAATCCCCAGTCTCCATTCACGACTAAAACGATATATCCTGATTTCTGTAGGCGTGCTGTTTTTGATTGAAGCTTGCTCAAATGCACTTCTGAACCAGAGGTAAATTTGATTTCTACTGTTATTTTTGATGATATTGTAATTTGACCACTATCCCATCCAGCGTCTTCATGAGGCCAAATTTCAAAATCACCACCCTTGTAAATCGTTTTCAGATGGCATCCTTTGTCACGGAGGAACTTTTTAATGATTAACTCAACATTTTCCCCAATTTTTTTATTAACCGCTTTTTGATCACGGTTCTTTTTCTGTCGTTCACGATTATCTTTGTCTTCTATTATCAGTTTTTGCAACATTGGAATTTGAAGTTGTTCAGCCATTTCAGACAATTCAGCCATTTCATATTGTCTGCGACAGGCTTTAAAAAAGATCAGGGCTTGATCTGTATAATCGGAAGATAACACTTTAAAAAAATCCAAATCCGATTGATGAGAGTCTTCTTGGCGTTCTGATGTGTTTATCGGTTCGCTTAACACTGTGCGAACATGATGATACTCACCTTCTTCAGCCTTAAAATAGGCGTTTCCCAGAACCTGTAACAAATTATCGTGTTCTGCCTCGTTTTGTTTGGCGAGTTCATTAATAAACTCGTTGTTAATGAGTTGTCCTAACTGTTTGGCAAGCTCTGGAGAAACTTCTTTACTTTGTCCAAATTCTAATTCAACGGCATCAGCCAAATAAAACGCTTTAAAACGGCTTGTTGTCAAACTGCCTTTTTCAAACCGTTCAGGAATGAGTTGTTCTAGTTTTACCCATCTGGTATCAGACACTATTTTTTCAGGTGGTATGGCTTCTTGAAAAATAGGCCAAGTTGAGACATGAGTAAAGCTACTTTCTTCATTTAGAATACCACTTGCAACATAAGTGATGTTTTTGACAGTGTTCAAAACTTGGTATTTTCCATAAAGGCCATTAGGAAAGACAGGATACTTATTGATTAATTGGCCTACGGTATTCCAATTTCCTAACATATTCATCAGAAGCGGGTGTTCGTGATTTAGCCAGCTTTCTGCCAGTATTTTCCAAACTGAATCCCAAAATTCATATTCTGAAATATCTGTCGCCAAATCCAGTTCTTCTTTTATAAAATTAAAACCCTGTTGCTTAGATTTATCAAAGAGTTCACAAAGTTTTTTGCCAATAAAATAACCTAATTTTTGGGCCATTTCAGTGTTATCTTTTGAATCTCGCGCTAATCTGCCACGCCCTACGTCAATTTCAAAACGCCCATTAATAGCAAAACCCAATCTCATAGATTCTTGTAGAGGTGCAGTAACCCAAATATCAGGTATTTCTTGATAGTTAGGAAAATGGCACAACCCTTTAGAATCTAAAGCGATGAGAATCGCCCCAAATTCTTGGTTTTCAATGAGTAATGCTTTGCTCATTGTTTCTTGTTCAAGCTTTAATTTTAAATCGCCAACAGAGATATCTTTAATGATTTCATGGGGTTGCCAACTCACTTCAAATTGTTCATTTTGAGAATCTATGACGCAATATTTTATACGTTTTGAAAACGCTAACAAAATACCAGTCACACTTCTAAAATGATCGACAACCTGATTAAGAACATTATCAAAATCATGAGTAATAGGTAACTTTATAATGGTTCCTTCAAGGGAATCATCAGATTGCCACTGTTGTAAGTCGGTTGATAAATTTTGTTTTTCTTTAGCGTTCAAAGAAATCGGGAGCATACCGGCTGCAATTTTAAATCCCATATCCTTCCCGCTTAGAATAGAGGGTTGTTGAGAGATTAAAAAGACACTTTTAAAACCTAAACCAAATTTTCCAGTGACTTTTTCGGTTTTATCAGAAACAGAAAAGACTAACATTTTTTCTAAATCACGATCAAACCCCCGTTCTATTCCTTTTGAACTGGAAACAGATTTATTAATTTTACGCCCCCAATGCATAATAGTGAGGTTATTTTCATCCCATTTCAAAACAAAACGCTTGGATTTTTCAGAAATAGCACCCAGTTCTTCAAGTTCAACAACCGCATCATCTGCATTTTGAAACAATTCAAAAGGTACACACTTCGGTGTATATTGATATTTTTTGACAGTTGTTCTGACGGCTTCAAATATCGCTACCTGTGCTTGTTCATCATTTTCTATGACTTTTCCTAATTCATCAATCGTTTTTTGCCTTTCCTTGAAATATTTTGATTGGCCTAGTTCTTTTTCGCGTCGTCGTGTTTTATCCCAGTTTGTCAATATCGAATTAATTTTATCCGCATTGTTTTTAATCCCTAATTGGCGTAAAGAAAGGAGTGCATTTTCTAAAATCATTCGACGAGCAATATCGATATGGAGTTGTTCAGTTTGAGATAATTTTCCCCACAGTTGCTCTAAAGCATCGGTATTTTTTTGTCTATGTATGGATTCAAGCAGTTTTTCTATTGATTCTTTTAATAAATCTGCTAACTCTGTTGAGTTATATTGTTTAGTGTCAATAATGCGTAATTGCATTTCTATCTGACGTTTTTTGCTGATTTTATCCACTCGTATCGCTTTGCAACTAATGATAATAGACTGAGCTTCCTGACACAGGGGTGCCAAAATCAGACTGCCATCAAGTGCTGTCAACTGTACTTTACCATCCCCATGTTGAGTGCTATGGATTTCAAAGTGAGTCCAAAAATCCTTAGCATTATTATGCCATTCACTCTCACCAGTTAGGTTGGTTCTTATGTCATCAATGTTGTAATGTTGCAAGTATTCTTCAGCCAGTTTAGGTAGATTTGAATCATCAGCCAAAAGAGCTGCATCCCCTAATAAAGCTAAGAAAACGCCTATCATTTCATCATTAACAATTTTACCTTCCCATTCCCGGAAGTATTCATCTAACTTTAAGGTTTGTTGTGCCTGTTCAGGCACTATTATGGCTGGAAACGAATGACTATTTAAATACTCATTTAAAATGTCTGCTTGCTTAGAATCAAGCAAAAAATAATCACTAATTTGTGCATCACTGACTAATTCTGAAGGTAACTTCCACTTACCTCTTTTGTTTAACAAATAAATTTCTGGAAAAAGGGTGTCAAACTGAGGATGCACAATGGCTGTTTTTAGATAACTATTAAAAACCTCACGTATTTTTAAATGATGAGTATTATCATTGATATGTTGAGTTTTTAACCAAAACAATAAATCTTTCAGATGATTTATTGACAATTGACCAAATAATTGTTTTAGTAAAGAATCTACGTCATTATGAGAGCATTTCTCGCGTGCGGTATTGACAACCTCCCATGCAGGCAAAAGTTTTGCTGGAATATTTTTGAAAACGATTAAACCGCTTTCTAATGGAAATGGTTTATTGGTAAATTGACCTAAGTGATATTTTTCCTCTTGATACATAATGAGACCCAGTATATCTAGGCCATCGCGCCCTGTTGCAAAACAAGACAGATCACATAATTTATGAAAGCTAGGATGATTTTTTATGCCATGCTCTAGTCTTAAATAATCCCGGTAAGTTGTCTGTTCAGTCTGTTCGCCAATAATACGGCTTACTGTCTCTTTGATTTCAGGTAAATAAACCACTTCTTCTGGTATTATGGCAGTCCCGTTTTTATCAACAAGCCATTTCTGGCGTAACTTTTGCTTTAATTCTTGTTTTTCAGAATCAAAAAGCGAGTCAATGTCAACATATTGAAGGGCATCTAAAATATTTTGACAAAGGGTATGGGGCTTATCATAAGACAGTGCTAATTCTATCGCCTTAATTGGCGTTAATTCTTCAATACCAATTAATGTCCGTTTGTCGTTTGCTAATTTATTTGTAACACTCTGAACAAAAGCATCATGAATTAAATAAGCTGTTTCACCACGCGCCGTCAGTATTGGTTCAACAATACTTTGATATTCTGATGAAGCTAAATACCATAAAGGGTGTTTATTTTCAAAATGATCATCAACCTTATGAATAGTGAGTAAATAGCGAATACCTTTAGTGAAAACATTGCTATCTTCTACATCAGCATTCAATAAAAGTTCAAGTAATTCAACACGATCTTTTATGTCATCTTTAAGAGCAGGCACACGAGATAATGCCCTTAAACAACCCAGTTGATCACAGGACATAATTTCTTTTTGTCCAATATCATCTAATAAATCAGCAACGTCTTTTTCAATAATTATTACTGTTGCATGGACTAACACATTTTGCAAAGGGTTAGCAAATTTTCTCTTATCTTGTACATTAATAATACCCTTGTGGCGAAATAAAGTACCTTCTTGATAAGCACTTGTGATATCTTTAAAAGAAATTATTGTGGTTTGGTTTTGAGAAGCTCGGCAATTATGCGCTCTTAAAACCCTTAAATCAGGGTATGTTTTAAGCACTGCTTTTTTATCAGCGACTAAACCCAATATTTCCCTAGCAATATCAGCACAATCATCTACAATGTCTTGGTATTTTTCATCCTGAATCATGCTATTCAAGCTTTCTAATAGAGTCGCTGCTTCTTTATTCGCTAATTTTTGTTTGGGTGTTATCTTTAGCTCAGAAAAATCAAATTTTTGTACTTTAGGAATAAGGATGGTATGCGTATCAAGTTTATGGAGTTCAAATAAAATCTTAGGCTGGTAAGTTTTGCACTTTATAAAAAAACATTTTTCGGGTATGAAGTTTAAAAACTTTGTCACCCATTCTTTGAATTTATACAACTGATTCACATTTAACTGTGCAAAGGCTTTTCTCGCAATATCGCAAAGCCGGTTCTGAATCATTTCTGGCAAGATTTGGTTTGGGTATAAAGGAATAACACATTGCTCTAAAAAACTCAGTAAATACTCAAATCGTTCTTTATTTTTAAAGACAACGTTACCCGGTACATCTTGCAACACCGCTTCTAACTGATTTTCTGACCAATCAGATAATGACGTTGTCAAATTAGGGGCCTCAATGAGCGTAATGAAACATTCCTGAATAGATTCTGATACCAAATTGGGTAACACTTCCCAAGGTAATAAAGACGTTTTATCCCTCTCTGCTTGTGGAATGGCCAATAATGGCCGGTCAGCGTCAATATATTGCCATTGCCAGTCTTGTTCATCAACGGCATAACAATACACCCACTGCGATTTCCGACAAATGTCATTTCCATATTGCCGAAAGAAAGCAGAGTTTTTCAAAGCATCGGATAACTGCCAAATATTGTCTGGAGCGGGCCTATGCGTTTCAATAAAGAGATTTAAAGCGGGCAATACATTTTTTAAAGTACCTTCTGTAGTCAACAGTTGATTCCATTTTTGACGTACTTCAGCTTCTGTTGCATTATCAGTTAATTGGCAGGTCGAATTTTCCCAGGGATCAATATGTCTGCGACCCGCATCCACAAAAAAATACCCGTGCAATAGCACCACATAATCTCTATCTCCTTCATAAAACAGTTTTTCATTAGGGGACTCACTAGAAACACCTAAAGGCAAAAAGACGGCCCATTGGATCGATAAATTGCCATTTTGC
>JAYQWI020000693.1:0-2683 GCA_035871815.2 Candidatus Parabeggiatoa communis | reverse complement strand
GGTAATGAGTTGTTTGAATTGGTGTTTCATAGTCTGCTTATCTCATCTAGTACAGCGAATTGAGAAACTTTCGTTCAGCGAAAAATTAACGAATTAAGTCATCTATAGATGTTAAGTGTTCATAAATGAGCTTTTGGCGGTGACTCAAAACAGGAAAATAAAACGCTAAAGACGCTAAAGACGCTAAAGACGCTAAAAAACACTAGCCTTAAAAATAGACTTGTCAGTCAATCAATTTTTAGGCAATAAAAACAAATAGTTAAATTTATAAAACCATTATTTTCGGATAACTCTAATATATATCTTTTGCGTTCTTTTGCGTCTTTTGCGTCTTTTGCGTTCTTTTTTTTTGGATTTCACCGTTAGTCATCTATTTCAAACTTGGCACAATCAGAATGAATCCATTGACTTTGATTTAAGGCCTCAGCATTAGGAAGCACTAATATGCCACAAACGGAATAATGACCAAAAACCAATCCGGCTGGTATAGATAAATTGAGTGGGTACTCAATAGGGGGAACCACAGTCTGTATGCCAGATAAATAAGGGTGAGCGGTATTTAAGGCACTCCATTTTTCAGGATAAGCCAAAGTCATAAAATGACCCGCAGGTGTTGTTATCGCCACATATAAATCCGCTTCTCCAACCCCGTCAACGGTCATTTTTAAGGCGAATTTGTCCCCTCCTGTATAACGAGTTTGCTCTAAGTCCATGTTGACTGTTAGGGGGGTAAGACAGGCCTCGGCTTGGCTATCTGACGTTTGTTGGACTTCGCCCATTTGAATATCTGACCAAACGCCGTTTTCACTTTGGACTTGATATAAAATTTGCCATCTGCCAGCACGACAGAAAGCGTCATAAACCGTTTCATAACGTTCGCTTTCTTCGTTATACCGTAATTCGAGTTCGCTAGAAGCCCAGTATGTGGCTTCACCCTGATATTCGATGACGGGTAAATCAGGTTGAAGTAGTTTGGCACGCGCTTTAAGAATCGGTTCTTCAACAGTTAGCCATAAGGTGGCATTGGTGCTATTGTCTGTCAAGGTAATGGGAGGATGAGACACGATTTCAGGCGGAGGTAGCCTATCGTATTCTTTGCCACCCAAATAAATAGTCATCGCATGATTGCCATCGCGACTGGTATATTGCCCATCACCATCATCGTCTAACCAAGGATATTGATTGCCAAACCTAAGTTGGCTGGTAATTTGACCTCTGGCATTAAAAAAAGCGTTACCAATACTTTCACCGCGCCGCAACCCTTGAATCAAAAACTCAGAAAAACTCCCGTACCGTATATCACAAGCCTGATGAATATCATCAGTACTGGTTAACACGATGCGATTAGGCGCTTTCAGTTCATCTAAAAAAGAACCAGAATAGCAGCCATCAAGAATAATCACTTGTTCAGTATAGGGTATCATTTCCAATAACTGATTTAATTTTTCGACTGACAATTCATAATCCTCATGGATTCTCAAATAATCCGGACGGGCCTGTCCATGCCAGTAAAAGAGAAAGGGTTGTCCAGCAGGTAGGTTTTTTTGAGTCGCCTTAAACGCCTGCGCTAATTTTTCATAAGGGTTAGACAATGGGTAATCTTGTCTTTCCGGTTCTGGGGAGCCATCGCCATCAAGATCAGGTGGCAATGGGTTCAAATAATAAATGTCTTCATCTTGAAAACCCCGTTCTTGAAGAAGACGATACAGACGCTGGGTAGATTCATTGCTGTAAGGAAAAAGGGTGTCATTGGGATGGGTAGTCCCGGCAACCAGAATCGCTGTTCCCCAAAGAGATTCATTGTCAACAATAGTGAGTATAGCCTGACTTTGAGCAAGCGTTACACGAGGAGAAGGGTCGTAGAGTTCCAAAATAAGGGTTTCATCCTCTTCAAATTGTGCATCCTCATTAACATGTACTTCAAAACTTTTTGTTCCACATTCACCAGAAGCCCAAAAAAGCCTTGAAGAATCATAATCATATCCAGAAATAGTTTGAAAATCAGAGTATTGTGACGCTGTACCCTTATCAGTGCTTCTATAACGTATTAATGCCTCGCTAGCCAAGCCGTCAAGACAGTTGGTGCGTTCAACGGTAAGGGTGACAGATTCATCCCCTTCCTTAACCTGATAGTTTTCTTGCAAGAAACCAATGATAGTGCCATCTTTTTCGTCATCACGGATCGTGAGTTCAGCCTCGCTATTGCCCAGCTTAGCAGGACCAATAGGTGTATTCAGTTCCAAATAAAGGGTTTTTGATCGATTATCAAACAAGAAGTCATCAACAATAGGAACATTAAACCATTTCGCACTACAGTCGCCTTTCTTACCGTTTTCTCCCCAAGTGAGGGTGCCTGTCACCGTCTGATAGTCTTCTTCTGAAATGGCGCTTCCATCGCGACTGCTGTATGAAACTGAAACTGGCGGACTGTCAGAGTCACAACCGATACGATCAACCCAAATAACGGCATGATAAGCACTCTCATTGACTGTATAATCGCTAGGCAAAAATTGAATGAGACTACTGCCATCACTATTTTTATCATCGTCAATAATTGTCAGAATGGCATCACTGTGATTGAGCGTTGTTCCATAGGGATTATAAAGTTCCAAATGACGCGTTTCATCAGAGTCAACTTTTGAATCATCGAAAATCGGTATTTGAAAACTTTTTCGCCCACAAT